>DASUEL010000474.1:0-2626 GCA_036275095.1 Bdellovibrionales bacterium | reverse complement strand
ATCTCGAGCTTCGGGCCGGCGAGGTGACTGGGCTCGCGGGTCTTCTCGGCTCCGGGCGCACCGAAACGGCTCGGCTGCTGTTCGGTCTCGACAAAAGCGATTCCGGCACGATCGAAATCGAAGGCCGCGAAGTCACTCTTGGCAACCCGCGTGACGCCGTCAAACACGGCCTGGCGTTCTGCCCCGAAGATCGCAAACATCAGGGCATTCTTCCTGATCTTTCAATTCGCGAAAATCTCATCATCGCGTTTCAGGCGCGCAAAGGCTGGTTCCGATATCTGTCAGCGGCCGAGCAGAACGCGCTGGTCGAGCACTACATAAGCGCCCTGGGAATCGTGTGCTCGGGGCCCGAGCAGACGATTCGCACTCTCAGCGGCGGTAATCAGCAAAAAGTCATCCTGGCGCGCTGGCTCGCGTCTCAGCCGCGTCTTCTGATTCTCGACGAGCCCACGCGCGGTATCGACGTGGGCGCCAAGGCCGAAATCCAAAAGCTGATTCTCTCGCTCTGCCGCGAAGGAAAGTCGGTGCTCTTCATCTCGTCTGAAATAGAGGAGACCGTCCGCTGCAGTAGCCGCGTGGCGATCTTGCGCGACCGCAAAAAAGTCACGGAGCTCGAAGGGTCTGCAGTCAATGAAGACGCCATCATGCGCGCGATCGCGAAGGAGACCACATGATCGCCCGGGCTGCCCAGGTTCCCGAGGGGTATAAACGGCTGGCGCTCGCGCTCGCGGCGCTCCTCACGATTTTGCTTTTCAACTTTTTCTTCACTCAGGGCTTCTTTCAGGTCGAGTTCAAAGACGGCCGCCTTTACGGAAGCCTCATAGACGTTCTCAACCGCGCGGCGCCCGCCGTGCTGGTGACCTTCGGCATGACGCTCGTTATCGCCACGGGCGGCGTCGACCTGTCGGTCGGAGCCGTCTGCGCGATCGCGGGCTCGGTCGCGGCCGTGCTTTTGAATCGCCCCGAGCCGAGTCTCGCGGGCGCGATCGCTCTGCCGCTTCTGGTGGGAGTCGCCGCGGGTCTTTGGAACGGGCTGCTCGTCGCGTGGCTGCAAGTTCCACCGATCGTCGCGACTCTCGTTTTGATGGCGGCTGGCCGGGGCATCGCCCAGCTTCTCACCGAGGGCCAAGTTCTGACATTTACGAATCCGGGGTTTTCATTTTTGGGAAGCGGCTTTTTTCTGACGCTGCCCTTCAGCCTCACGCTCGTTGCCGCCGTGTATGCCGTGACGATTTGGCTGGCGCGCCGGAGCGCCGCCGGTCTTTTCATCGAGGCCGTCGGCAACAACCCTGAGGCCAGCCGGTTCGCGGGCGTGAACACGAGGCTCGTGAAAATGTTCGTCTACGCGTTCTCGGGCCTTTGTTCGGCGCTCGCCGGGCTGATCATCGCCTCCGACATCAACGCGGCCGACGCGAACAACGCCGGTCTCTACTTGGAGCTCGATGCGATTCTGGCCGCCGTGATCGGCGGCACGGCGCTGACCGGCGGGCGCTTCTCGGTCACCGGCGCGCTCGTGGGCGCTCTGATCAACCAGGCGATCACGACGACGGTGAACACCAGAGGCGTTCCGGCCGAAGTGACTTTGGTCATCAAGGCACTCGTTATCGTGGCGCTGGGCCTTGCACAATCGCCGAAGTTCATGGCTCGCCTCAAATCGTGGAGGCGCGCATGACGCTCAGCCGGCAACATCTTCCGCTAATCGCGACGATCGCCGCCTTCTTCGCGCTACTTACCGCGGCGTCGCTGCGCTATGAGGGATTCTTTACGCCGACGATTTTCGTAAACCTCGTTGATGACAACGCGTTCGTCGGTATCGCCGCCATCGGCGCGACCTTCGTGATTCTCTCCGGTGGTATCGACCTGTCGGTCGGCGCGGTCATCGCGTTTGCGAGCATCGCGATCGCGGTGCTCACCGAGTCTCACCAGGTTGACCCGCGTTTGGCGATCGCGGCTGTTTTGGCCGCGGGCCTTCTCTTCGGAGCGGCGATGGGCGCGCTCATTCACTTATTCGAAATGCCCGCGTTTTTAGTGACCCTTGCCGGAATGTTTCTCGCGCGCGGCGCGGCCTTCATGATCAGCCAGGAGTCGGTGCAGCTTTCGCACCCGTTTTTTCAGCACGCCTCCGGCGTTCGAATTCCGCTTACACAAAGCGTGTCATTGCCGCTCTCCGCGCTGACGTTCTTGGCGGTCGTCGCCGTCGCCTACGTGCTCGCGACGCACACGCGCTTAGGGCGCAATATCTATGCGATCGGCGGGAGCGAGCAGTCCGCGCGCCTGATGGGGATCGCGGTGGGCCGGTCGAAGATCTCGGTCTACGCGATCGGCGGCTTCTGCTCGGCGCTCGCGGGTGTCGTCTACACGCTCTACACGTCCTCGGGTAACGCGACCGCGGGAGCAGGCCTCGAGCTCGATGCAATTGCGGCAGCCGTGATCGGCGGAACGCTTCTTACGGGCGGAGTCGGCTACGTCATCGGCACGCTCTTCGGCGTGCTGATTCTCGGAATCATCCAAACCGCCATCACGTTCGAAAACACCGTCAGCTCCTGGTGGACGCGCATCGCGGTCGGTGCTCTCATATTTTGCTTCATCGTCATTCAAGCTCTCATCAACCGAAGACGGGAATAGC
>DASUEL010000473.1:0-2508 GCA_036275095.1 Bdellovibrionales bacterium | reverse complement strand
GTTTTTCTTCTTCGCGAAGGAGTCCTCGGCGCAAGATATCGTAACGACCCAGAGCGAGATGCCGATCGCGAACGTGACGAAGACCGGTGATGTCGGCCTTGGCGCGATCTTGGGAACGCCGACCGCGCTCAACATGAAGCTTTGGACGGCGGAGGCGACGGCCGTGAACGTGAACCTTTCTTATCAGCAGGGCGATCTCGCCATCATGGGCGATCACCTTTGGCACTTCAGAAAAGCATTTTCCGCGGATCCGACCGTGGACACGCCCGCGGTTTTCAGCCCGTACCTTGGCGTCGGACTTATGGCCATCATGAGCACGATGGGCGATACGAAATCAGACCGGCCCTTATATCGGCGTACCGACAATGAAGAAGGCGTCGGCGTGGGCGGGCGCATCCCGTTTGGCGTCGAGTTTTTGCCCACGGGCCAGCGTTTCGGCGTGTTTGGCGAAATCGCGCCGGGCGCGATCTTTTCTCCGACCTCGTTTTCGTTTTTGCAGGCGGGCGTCGGCGGACGTTATTACTTCTAAGCTTTTCCCTTGTTCATGCGGCCGATGATGGATTCGGCTTTCTGTCTTGAGAGCTGGTACTTCTGGCCGCAGAAGTCGCATTTGACGTCGATGTGGTCGTTGTCGCCGAGCAAATAGCGGACGTCGTCTGCGCTCGTGAGCAACATGGCTTCTTCAACCCGCTCTTGGGAGCAATTGCACCTGAATTTTAGCGGCGTTTCTTCGACGACGGCAAAATGCGCGTTCGGAAACGCCTTCTCGAGAAGCGCAACCGGTTTCGAAATGTCAGCTTTCGCGATCTCTTGAAGCTCAGGCCGGCACGCCTCGATCATTTTGAGCTCTTCGGGTGTGGCGCCCGCGATCGCCTGCGCGAGGATCGCGCGCGGCCCTGAGATCACGACGTTCGACGTCAGCTGCTCGCTCTGATGCCAATAGAACGCGAGGTCTTGATCGAGATAGCCCGTCTCGAGCGAGACGGTGCCGGAGTATGGGCGCTGCCCCTCCGCATTTTTCGTATGAAGTATGGTCAGGAGGCCGTTGCCCCACGGGCCCCGGCTCGGATTGCTCCAATCTTCAGCCTGGCCGGGCGCGATGTACGCGCGCACGAAACCTTCAGGATAGGCGTCAACCACCGCTTGCTTCCATTTGCCGCTGCCTTGAATGCTGAGGTTGACCCGCTCGCCCCCCTTTTGGCAGGCCGCGAACAAGAGACCCGCGAGAGTCGCGTCGGAAATACCTTGAAGCAGGTCGCCGCTGAGTCCGTGCCGTTGCGCGATCTCGTCGATCAAAGGCTTCGCTTCGATCGTGACGACGCGGACGTTGCCAGTTTTTGAAAGATATTTCGTCCAGCGTGACATGTCTTGGGCCATTGCGAGTTCCTCAGTGCGGATGCAAGTTCAAGAATGGGGTCAGATCTTCGGGCCCGGCGAAATCGCGCACGTTCTCGCCCTTGCGAAAAAGGCGCGCGCGCGGGTTGTGCCCCGCGAGCTTCAGGCGGCGGTTTTCGATCCGCAGGATCGAGCCTTCCCACAGCCCGATCACGGGCGTGTTGTTCATTTCGTGAAACTCGCGAATTCGATCGTCGCGGGTCTCGCCCCCATACTGAACGTAGCCTTGCTCTTCTTTGATGTGAATGGCGCCGGCGAAATAATGGGGGTTGATCTGAAAGGGAACGAGATTGAACGCATCAAGCGATGGAGGATAGGTGATCGGCATGTCGTTGGTCGTTTTCATCGTGGGGCCCGCCACGTTCGTGCCGGCGCTCACGCCGACATAGGGAAGACCGGCGAACACGCGCTCGCGCACGACTTCGACCAAATCATTCGTGTACAAATCGTGCAGGAGCCGGAACGTATTGCCTCCGCCGACTGATATACACTCGGCTTCGCGTACGGCCTTCTTTGGATCTTTCACGGTGTGGATCCCGATGACTTCGCGATCACCATGGAAGCCCCAGGTCTTGAGCGCCTGGACGTAGCTGTCGTGGTCGGCGAGCGCGTATGGAATGAAAAGCACGCGCTTGATCGATCCGAGATAAGAATTCATTTCTGATTTCCAGCCGTCGCGCCGTTCTGGCGTGCTGAACCCGCCGCTGCCCAATAGTAATCGCATGGTCATTTCCTCTGTTTTTTCTCGTCGTGCCGCTTGCCGCCCGTGGCCTGAAAACGCTGAACGACGTCTTCGGCGGTGAGCGACGTGCACAGCACGTCTTTAGCTCTCGAAGTCTGGCCGCGCACGAGCTCGAGATCGCGGTTCGAAACACCCAGCAGCTCCTTGACGAAGCGCAAGACTTCTTCGTTCGCTTTACCGTCAACGGGTGGAGCGGCGATACGAAGCTTGAGGCGGTCGCCATGAGGGCCGACGACCTCGCTTTTCGAGGCCTGAGGCTGGATCTGCAATCGAAGCAAGACTCCGCGCCCGGTCGCTGTAAGCCAGTTCACCGGCAGAGCCTAACAGATCAAAAAGAAAAACGCAGCCGTTTGGCTGCGTTTGTACCGGTC
>DASUEL010000472.1:0-5177 GCA_036275095.1 Bdellovibrionales bacterium | reverse complement strand
GGCAGTGGGGCTGAAGTCACATGCAAGGCCCGTGAGGTTGTTCGTCACACGGAGCGTGCCGCCGCTCACGACGCGACCGTTTCGGGTGGCGCCCGTGATACCGATGTTCGACGTGGTGACGGTCGTGTAATCAGCGAGCGTCGTTCCGCGGTAGGAGACGACACGGCGGATGCCGTCGTTTGAAAAAGCGAAGGTGTTCGCGGCCGTGCGCGTGATGCGCTGGCCTATCGTCGCCGTCTTCGCCACCGAATAGCTGCCGCCGCGCGGACCGGTGATCGTGAAGTCGGGATCACGTGTAATCGTGTCACCGTCCGAGTCCATCGTGCACGTATTGTCGGTTGCTCCGTCGTTGAAGGTGAAGGTCACGGTCCCGGTGAAGGTAGCGGCGCCGATCGTGCAATTTTGAAAATCGCGCACGACGACGTTGTTCGTGCAAGAGCCGAACGTCGACGTCAAGAAACAGCTCGCCGCATTCGCTTTCGGAAGAATCAAGTCCATCACGTCGGCCGGCGCCCGCTGCGCGGGGAAGAGCCGCGCGAAATGTTTTCGCTCGCGCTCGAGATACGCAAAGCCGCCGTCGGAGCCTCCCGACTCGTCGATCGAGGCCATGACGTCACCGATCTGATTGGCCGCGGTATCGGAATCGTTCGAAGTGGACTCGTCTTTTTTCTGGCACGATATGAGCGCGAGCGCGAGCGCCGCGCAAACCAGTGTTTGAAAATTCATGGGGTCGCCTCCTGAGAATATTTGCTCATCTTAGCAAACGGCCACAAACCGCGGCAGTCCGGGGTTTGCTTCGAATATGCCATTTCGTTCCGGAATCGGCCCTTCGTCGGGATTATTGTGAACAAATCGCAGAAATTGATCGGTTCACACACGGGCCAAGTGCTTGATAGACCTCCCCGTGTCCGTCCCAAACCAAGGAGAGAAAAAATGAAATTCGCAGGACTCGCCGCTTTCTTGTTCGCCCTCAATGCAAATGCCGTTACCGCGCCGCTTGTGACGAAATCCAGCACCACCGGCTTCACGCCGCCCGAGTGGTCACGTGTGGAGGTCTGTGAGGTGTACAGCGACAAAGTCGTGATTACGAAGCGCTATGGCGGTGAAAAGGGGTTCACGCTAGTCGACACGCGCCCGATCAGACTGAGCGCCGGTATTCAAAGCTCATTGAAACTGGCGGCCGCGGAAAAAATCGAGCAGAAAGACAACGGCCTTTGCGATGGCCCTTCAACCGTGATCTTTCTAGGACAACGCGAGAGCGCGCAGATCTTGTTTGCGACCGGCGGCTGCGGCAGCCCGCGCCAAAACCGCGCAGGCCCCCACTCCGACGCACTTCGCGGGCTCGTCAGCACGTACTGCCCGCTCACTTACGACTTGGGCCGCTGATCTTTCGCCTAAGCCGGCGCGGCTAGATCGTCGCGCCGGCCAGCTCCTCGTCGAGCTCGCGCCGCTTCGCTTTGGAGCGCATGTTGGCGATGTTGCGCATGTTGAAGTAGTGCATGCCGCCTAAGATCACGAGCACGATTCCGACCTTGTAGCTGAGGTACTCGATGCCCTCCACCAGATTTGTGGGGCGGCTGCCGATGGCTAAAAAGAGCGAGACGATTCCGAAATTCACGAGATAAAAACCGACGAGGAGGAGCTGGTTCACCGAGTCCGCCATTCGCTCGTCTTGTTTGAACGAATCGAGCAGAAAGATGCGCCCGTTGGTGTGAAGGTTGCGCCCGACCCAATATGTGAACGACACGCTGAAGGTGATATAGATCAGGTAGATGGCTGCGATGAACATACAAACTCCTTGGTTACGCCCCGGCCTTTTCACCGAGATCAGGTTCAAAGCTCTTGAGTAACGAAATGATTTTTTTGCGAAACGGCGCCGCGAGCGGTGACATGATCGTGTCATTGAGCGACGCGATGAGCGGCACAGTTTTGTCGATGAACGAGAACGTGTTCTTCGAGCTCTCGGATTTGTCATAAATCCAGAACAAAATGACACCCATCATGTATAGCCAGAGATATTTCGGCAGCATCGGCGCGAGCTCGGCGTGAAATTTCGAGTCGCTCCCGCGCACGACCTCTTCGAAAAGCTTCACGGCTTCGAGCCGCAGATCCCGCGATTCGTCGCTAAACGGCGAAAGGCGGCTTGCGGGGTCACCGGCAATGCGAAACAACGCGCGGGCCATGTTCTTGTATGGGAGCGCGACCTCGATCTTGCTCGTCACCACCCGGTGCAGGCGTTTTTCAAATGACGTTTCGGTTTCGAGAAACCCTTCGAGGGCCTTGATATGATCGGCGTGAGACTGACGGTAGTACTCCTGAATCAGGCTCTCTTTGCTCTCGAAATAATAATAGATGGCGCCCGGCGCGACCCCGGCCTTGGCGGCCACGGCACGCATCGTGGTCGCCTCGAAACCCTCACGTGCGATCATTTCGACCGCCGTCCTGAAGAGGCTCTGTTTGGTCAGCTCCGATTTACGCATATTGCACCTTTTTGAACATGTTCAAAAACTACCAGGCCCTCCTGGAAAGCTCAAGCTGATTTTTGAACGTGTTCAAAAATAATCTGTAAATACCTGAAATCCGGCCATGATTCGGACCGAATACTTAGTTTCAGTTGGACACAGATTCGTCCGTCCGCTAAAGCCACTGTCCATGACACAGATTCTCGGATTTATCGTATTTATGGCCGGAGTCCTCACCCCGGCCCTGGCTGAGACGCCACCGGCGCTGGCCGAAGCCCGGAAAATCAGCGGCCGTTACCTTGGCCGGTGGACGGTTTACGGACTCGAAAGAGGCGAGCTCGTCGTCAAGACCAAGTGGTCCGACACGCTGACGGCCGGTGACGCCCGGCTTGAGGGCGGCCGCGCGGTGGTGGACGTCACGACGCAAATGACGTTCATCGACGGCTCGCAACGCACCCTTCAGTTTCGCGAAGGATATTTCCTGCTGCCCGACGGCTCCGCCGGCGAGCGCTTCATCGAAAACCAAGGTCAGGTGACCCTCGTTAAACGGCTCAGCCCCAACGATTGGGCTCTTCAAACCGTACCCCAACCGGAAGAGCTTCGGTTTTTGGGGTTCGATCCGTCGATCGTGCTGAGCGCAAGCCACGTCACGACCAAGACGACCACGTACAAAGGCGCGGTCGACACCGATCACGTCGCCCGCTTCACCACCGTGCAGTGGAAGAACACCGCGACCGGCGCCATTGAGACGACGCAATTTCTGAGCATGATCGGCGTTCACAAGCGCATACAATGAGCGCCTTACTAACGTGAACGCGTTTGGCCCGCCGGGTGCACGCGCCCGGCGCGCGGCTTGACGTGCGTGGCGCCCGCTGACACGATTTGAATCATGAATTTCAAAACCACCGCTCTCGTCATGTTTTTCGCCGCAGCCTGTTCCACCGCGCCCAAACCCCCGCCCGTGACCGAGGCCCCGCCGGTGGCGGGCCCGCCTCAAAGCTTTCATGTCGTAAACGAAGGTACGGAGCTCAAGACGCTGGTTTATGGATCGGGTTCGAGAACGCTCGTGTTGGTTCACGGCGGGCTCGGGATTCCCGGCTATATGAATTCGCTGGGCGAGCTGCTTGCCGACGAGTTCAGGATCGTCGAGTATTACCAGCGCGATGCCGCGGAAACGCGCTCCAACGGGCCGTTCACGATCGAAGCCATGAGCGGCGACCTTGCCGCAATCGTGAGAAAATTTTCGGACGGGGGCCGCCCGACCGTGATCGCGCACTCGCGCGGCGCCGCTCCAGCGCTGGAGTTTGCCAAGAAATATCCGGAGCTCGCCGAACGAATCGTGTTGATCGCGCCCGCGGGACTCGATTCGGCCACGAACTCCGCGCGAGACCAAAATATCAACGCGCGCCTTCCGAAGCTCGTCAAAGGCTGGAAAGGCAAGACGATGCTCGCGCAAACCGCGTTCGAAACCGCGCGAACCGATGCTGAGAAGTTCGAGGCCTATCATCGGCGCCTCGACTTGAACTGGCCGGCATATTTTCGCGACAAACAAAAACCCGAGAACCTGCAATTCGCCCGGCCGAACTGGGCCGCCCTCAAGGCCATCGAAAGCGATTTCAATCGCGTAATGAAAGAGGGAACACTCAAAAACGGGCTCGAGCGCCTCAGTCTCCCCGTACTTCACCTGCATGGCACGCTCGATCCGATGCCATCGGCGCCCACGAAGGAGGCGCTCGAAAAGGCGCTTCCAAATTATTTGTTCGTTCCGGTCGAAGGGGCCTCGCACTTTCCTTGGCTCGACGGCGCGATTCGCGCGCACTTCATTTCGGCTCTGAAGCGGTCGCTAGCGAGTCCCGCCAAGCCTTGATTTTCTCGAAGTGCGAGCCGCGCCAAAAGACCTTCTCGCACTTCGGGCACATGAAAAACCGGTCGTAATATTTTTTCGTGAGCGGCTCAAGGCGGTCGAGTACCCGCTCCTTGTCGACTTCGATCGTATTCACGTTGCAGTCGATGCAACGTGAAAGCAGCTTTACTCGGTCTTCAAGGCGAAACCGGCGAAGAACCTCACGCACTTGATCGGAAGGCATCTCGGAGCGCACCCAGTAGCCGTATGTGATGATCGCGCGTTTCAAGAGGCGGCGGTCCTTAGTGAGCAAGATCCGGCTCTCAGCGGCCGACACGCGCGCGGCCCGGGCATCCGGGATATGATTTTCGTAATAACAGTCGAAGCCCAGGCTTCTCATCATCGAATTCAGTTTGCCGAGGTTGCAGTCGACCACGAATTTCAGCTCGGGCAGGTCGGGCGGCCGCACAAAAGAGGGACGCGCAGGAGCGCCATCGTGCACCGGAAAGACTTCGACGAGGTCACCTGGTCTCGCGCGCCTTGTAAATGGCGCGGGCTCGCCGTTGACCAGCAGCTGATCGACTTCGCAATGAGGCACTTCGAATGATTCGATGGTGTCTTTCAGCTGCGCGTGCGGCAGCGGAACGAACTCGAGCGCGCGAGGCCTCGGCCCCGGGCCCAGAAAATCGGTGAGATTTCCGTATATGATCAGGCGCGCTGTCATGGACCCGGCAGTTTACCACAAGGCCGGGGCCTCGCGCGATCGTTACCAAAGCTAATCACTTCGAAACGGCGCCGCTATTTTGGCTCGTCAAAAAAGCGTCAGGCTCTGCAAGAGGTGGCGGGCGTGCATCGGCCCCGGATACAGGGCG
>DASUEL010000471.1:0-3188 GCA_036275095.1 Bdellovibrionales bacterium | reverse complement strand
TTTGGATCCACGGGTTTCCGCAGTGGGCGATGACGAACGTCACGTCGGGATGGTCGACGGCGACCTCGTCGATTGTCATCGGGTCGGCATACTTGAGTTTGCCTTTGGAGCTATAGGTATCGCCGGTGTGAAATACGACGGGCACGTCGTATTTGCGGGCCAGACGATAAACGGGCGCATAACCCTTATCGTACGCGAACTGATGCTCGTAGCCCAGATAGACTTTCACGCAACGATATTTGCGGCTCTTGAGCGCATGTTCGAGCTTTTGCACATTCACTTTGGCTTGAACGCCGTAGCAGTGCACGACATTAAGACCCGTCGTATCGCCGAGCGGGCCGCCCTCGGCCGGAGCATGGGAGATCGCACCGACCACTCCGGCCTCGGCGAATTCGCGTTCGAGCTGCTCGCGCGTTTGCATGATTTTGCTGGTTTCTTCGGGCTGGCCGTTGAAATCGGTGTGCAAGTGAGCGTCGATCACCTTGAGCGGCTCATTTTGGCTTGTGTCTTCTTGGCTTGCGACTTCGCTTTCCCGCACATAGTCGCCGTTTTCAGCTGCGGGCTTCGCGGCCGTCGCGCACCCGCAGAGCGCCGCGAGAGCGAGTAGCCCGATCAAATTACGGCTTGTTTGTCTTTTGATAGTAAGACTCGAGAATGTTTGCGATGCGCGTGACATACTCACCCGTGCAGTTGTTTGAGTTGCAGACCTTAGAAACTTTGCAGCTGCCATTGTCAACGAAGTCTTCTTCGCCTTCGACCAGCACGCCGACGATCAGGCCCGTGCGCGCGTTGAACACTGGCGAGCCAGAGTTGCCTTCGTACGTGTCGAGATCGGTTTGAACCAAAATCTCGTCGGGCTCTACGACCATTCCGTGCGCAAACTTCGCGGGTATGCCCATCGGGTGGCCGATGATGAAGAGCGGGTCGCCGGGATTGAATTTATCGCTCAGATCGAACTGGAAGTAAGGGCGGTCGTGTACGAGGCGGTCGAGCTCGATGAACGCGTAGTCGAGCCCGTTTTCTTTATTCTCGCGGGCGAGAATGCGTTTGCAAGCGAACACGTTTTTGCGAGGGAGCGCACCCGGCATGACGTTCGGCTGCGGCAGCAGGTAGTCGAAACCGACGACCATATCTTTGCAGTCGGCGACCTTTTTGAAGCAGTGGCCCGCCGTCAGCACGATGTTCGGGGCGACAAGGGCGCCCGTGCAGCTGGCCGCTGAAATCTGGTTCGAAAAGCGCTCCGAGGGACAGAGATTTTGCTCACTAGCCGGTGTGACCTTCGCCAGCTCGATACCGTCGGCCGTCGGCGTGAAATATTCGCGGTGGAAGAGGCTAACCACCGAGCGGAAGTGGTTTCGAATGTGCGTGCTGTTGACTTCGAAATATTCGCGGCGGTCGTCTTTGCCGTAAATGCTGAATGGTTGAAATTGGCGTTCCGGAGCTGAGAAATTGTTCGAAGCCGGCGCGGCTAGGGACGACGTAGAGAAGGAAGACGCGAAGAGCGTGAGTGTGGCAAGACCCGTGATGCTAAAAGCAAGGCGCCGTAACGGTTCCAGCTTGTCCCCTCCGACTGCTAGTCCTCTCTAATTTGAGTAGCGAAGGGGTATACCCTTGTCCAATAAAATAATGTCAGGGTTTCGCCAAGCGGCGTGAATCAGGCGTTAACATTTATCTCGGAGCGCGTGAAATATAGATTTCGAGGCTCCGTTCGATGTTATTGAGCTCGGGACTTTCCCTTCTGAATCCGCTAATGAGCTTTCGGAACTCTTTGAGGATTTCTTGCCCATGGGCATAAGTTCCGTCCCAATCATTCATGTACCGTTCGGCGAACCAGCCTGCGACCTCCGGGCGGGAGAGTTGAGTGATTCTGGATTTGTTGTGGTTCTCGCTCCGGCGCAGTGAAGCCAGGAACTGTCGTTTTGCCGCCATTGTTCCGTTATAGAGGCGCTCGAGTTTCAATAGGATCATCGTGGGCTGCATCTTGAGGACGGCAACCCATTGATTGGCAGGCAGAGTGTCGATTCTAGCGTAAACCGTGCCAGGGTCTCCGCCGGGATTGAGCTCGAGCAGGACTTTGTCGTGTCGGCCGATGCGCGTGATTGAGCCTTCTGGAACATCCCGGCTTCCCGGTACCAGGAATGCGACGTCGAATCCGCCAGAAATACGGGCCCACTCTTTCGGCATCTTCGGATGGGCCATGATATTAGCTACGAATTCATAGGCTTCGGCCAAAAACTCCGGTGGAATATAGTGGTTTCCGAACCGTCCCATCGCTTTGATCGGTACTCCATAGAGGACGTCGACCCGAACTTCCAAGTTGACGCCCGCGTACTTCGCGATAGGAACCTTCTCTTGAACGATGAGCTTGTGCGGGCTGTTCAAGATGGACATGAAAAAATAAGTTGCAGAGTGCTCCTTGGCGAGAAGCTCAGTTTGAAAGCGTTCGGTATTGAAGCGCCGGGCTCGCGTCTTACGTTGAGTCGCACTCAGGTCCGATTCGAACATTGAGACGAGTTTTTCGGGCGGAGTCTTGAAGGTCATGATCAAGTCCCCGGTGTCGCCGGTTTGAGCTTCGCCCGTGTATTTGACGAATGAGGGCCCTACCGCCGTCTCCGCGATTTTGAAGAACTCGGTGACGAGTGATTGGAGCTCCCGGGCGTGCTTCTCACTGAAGAACGACCGGCTCGATTCGATATGTTCTTCGAGAAGGTCGCGCAGGCGCGGTCTCCATGTTTTCAAAAACTCAGAGAACCTGGCGTCGCTGCCGACGAAAGCCGTATCGGGCATTATCTTGTCGTTCGGTGCGATACGCTTCATCAAGAGCGGGTCGAGAGCTTTGTTGCCTTCCTCAATCCGGCTTAACGTTTTCGCATCGGTGTAAAACGGGTTGATCTCGCCGCGCACCGATTTGATGAGCTCGCGCGCAAAACCCAAGTGAAGTACTACGCCGTCGAGCTTCTGAGTTCTTGTTTCGTTGGTGACCGCAATGACCGGAACGCCGAAAAGGTCTTGAAGGGCTTCAAGTTCGGCTTTTGAGATGCGGCTGTCGTGAGGGGTGACGATCGTGACGCCGTCTCGAATGGCCTCCATTCTGATCGTATACAAGCGATCCGCAAGTGAACGCGGCAGAACCTGCGTCAAATCAAAGAAGGTCGTAGCCATCGGCGTGAAATCGATGGTCGTATCGG
>DASUEL010000470.1:0-7158 GCA_036275095.1 Bdellovibrionales bacterium | reverse complement strand
CGAAGTCGGCGCTTTCGTTTCACGAGGGACCCGGTAACGGCGGCTCGGGCGCGCGGTCGTTGTGCGTCGATTCCGATGTGCCCGGCTCGGCGACGCCGATTCGGCGCCTGAGCAAACGCGAACTGCTCAACTCTCTTCGCGACATTTTCGGCCCGGCCATCTTTGCTTCGGTCACTGATGAGCTCAATTTGATTCCCGCGGAAGAGAAGGGCACGAAATTCGATCATGTCTCGAACACACTCGATTACGCGCATGTCGAGGCGCTGTTCACGCTTGCCGAGCGGCTGGCCGATCAGATCGCCGCGAGCTTCCCGGGCTATCTCGGAGTGGGAACCTGCTGGACGAGTCCAACCGAGGCGGAATGCATAAAGAGTTTCGTGGCTCGGCTGGGGCTGAAGCTCTATCGCCGCCCGCTCAGCGAGGCCGAACTGACGAAGCACTTGGCGGTCTATGAGCTTCTCAAAAGTGACTCGAAAAAAGAGGCCACCGCCGCGCTCATCGCCGGCCTGCTTCAGTCGCCGCACTTTTATTACATCGTCGAGATTTCGGGCACGCCAACGAGCGACCAGAAGATCTTGGAGCTCACGCCATACGAGCTTGCGACCCGGCTGTCGTTCGCGCTGACCGGCTCCGCGCCCGACGACGAGTTGCTCGCCTCCGCAGCGAACGGCGGGCTTATATCTGAAGCCGCACTTCTTGCGCAAGTGAACCGCCTGCTGTCCTCAACCGCCGGCCGGCAGCACCTGACCGAGTATGCGTCGCAATATCTCGGCCTCGATATGCTTCCGGGCTTCAACTACAGCGTGACTTTTCTCGACGGCCACAGCACGGCCGGCTTGGCGAACGCCGCGGTTTATGAAGCGCAGGCCTACATGCTTCATCACATGCTCGACCAAAAGAAGACGTTCGGCGAGCTGATGACCTCGCGCGTGTCCTTCGTGAAAGGAGCGGCCCTTGCCGCTGTTTATAAGATTGCCCCACCGACCTCCTTCTCCGGCGAGACGATCCTCCCGGAGGAGCGAGGCGGTCTCCTCACGCGGGCCGCCATGCTCGTATCGGGCGAAGACGAGACAGGACCGTTTCGCCGCGGACGTAAAGTGGCGTCCGAGTTCATGTGCCGGCCGCTGGGCCGTCCTGATCCCAACGAGGTGCCGGAAGCATTCGATACGCCGACGAGCCCCGATACGCTCTCGACTCGCGCCTATCTCGAAAACCTCACGGCACCGAAAACGTGCATGGCGTGCCACGCGACGCTGAATTCGTTCGGATTCGCGTTCGAAAATTTCGACGGGCTCGGGCGGTACCGCACGGCCGAACTTCGCATCAAAGACGACAAAGTCATCAATTCGTTCCCGATCGACGCACACGTGAGCCCGTTCATTGACGGAAAGGTCGTCAATCTCTCGAGCCCAGTCGCGCTCTCTCGCGCGCTGGCTGAAAGCGAAGACGCTCAGCAGTGTTTCAGCCGCAAATGGTACCGGTTCGCGTTCGGCAAAATGGAGAAGCTCGCGCCGAACGGCGATGCGTGCGCGATTGAGCGGCTCACGGCGCCGCTTAACGACGAAGAACGCGGAATCGCCGGGATGCTTTCGGAAACCTTCAAACTCAAAGACTTCCGGCTGCGAATTCAACCTACGAATTAAAGGATGGCTCGAATGTATTACAATCGTCAGACCCGCCGCGCGTTTTTGAAAGGCACAGGCGTGCTCTTCGCGTTGCCGTTCGTGCCGGCGTTCTTGAATACCGCTCACGCCCAAGCGCCGGCCCGCGTGAAACGGCTCGTAAGTCTCTTCTTAGGATCGGGCGCAAGCGAGCCGATGTGGTTTCCGCAGCTCACGCCGGCGGAGTTGACCACCGTGGGGCCGGGTTATCGGGCTCGCCGGATGACGGAGATTTGGGCGCTCAAAGGCCAAATTTCGCCGATCTTCAGCGACCCGAAACTGGCTACGCTCGCGAAGCACCTCAATATTTACCGTGGCCTCGATTCCACGGGCTTCGTCGAACATTGCAAGGCCGTCGGCCTTTCAGCGGTCAATTGCGGCGACCGAGGCGTGCCGACGTATCCGTCAGTCGATCATTTGGTCGCGCGCTCGCCGCTCACTTATGCAACCGAGCCCCACAAGCGTTTCAGCCTATTGGGCGTCACGGATCAGGCCAATCACCACAGCGGAGTCAGCTCGAGCTTTTCCGAAACGTCGTCGGGCCTGATCGTGCCGGTGCCCTCGATCTTGAGCCCGATTGCCGCGTGGGACTACTTTTTCAAGGGCCTGGTGACCGGCGGCGACGAACAAAAGCTCGAGCTTCTGAGAAAAAAACGAAAGAGTCTGCTCGACAGCGTCGTAGGCGAGTACAACGCTTTGATGGCCTCCGGAAAGCTCGCGGCCAGCGAAAGGGAGTCGCTCGAATCACACGTCGATCAATTTCGCGAGCTCGAGAAAAAGGTGACGGCGATCAGCGCCCCGCCTTCGTGCGGATCCGTGCCGGAAAAGCCCGTCGCGGGCCTTTTCAAGACGACGCCCGATAAAGTCGTGCTCGGGCAGTTCGAAAAACAAATCGACATCCCGTTGGTGATCGACCTGATGCTCGATATCACGGCCACGGCTCTTCGCTGCCAGCTCACCAACGTCGTGACGGTCATGCTCGACGCCGCGTCTTGGGGCTTGAGCCATCTCGACATTCCCGAGGCGCACGCGCTCAGCCATTACCGTACTCATGGGGAAGCGTCGGTTCGCACGATGGCGCACAACAAAACCCGGGCCATGCAGGCGATGATCATTTCAAAGGTATTGGGCTTCGCTCAAAAGCTGGACATTCCCGACCCGCTGACGCCCGCCGAGAACATGCTCGATAATACTCTTATCTTAGGAACGAACGAGATGGGTGCCGTCGGCAATCATCGCCCGTGGTCGCTCCCGGCCTTCACGATCGGCGGCGGTGCCCGGTTGAATGCCGGGTGGTATGTCGATTACAGAACTTCGAATCTAATCGATCCCGCCTTCAGCGATGAGGCCGTCACGGGAGCTCCGGCTTACCACGGGCGTGATTACAACAGCTTTCTCATCGGGGCGATGCGGGCGATGGGCCTTCAGCCCGCCGACTGGGAGCGCGGCGCAAAACAGGGCTTCGGCTCTTACGAGTTCACGAAACCCGGCTGGTATGTCGAATCAGAGTCGTCACCGAAGGGAATCATTACCGCCGGAAAACGATCGGCGCCGCCGTTCATGCTGAAAAGCTAGACGGCTAGGGGGTGGAATCCAGCGCCGGAGATTCCACGTGGTGGGGCCGTTGCTAGGCCATGGGCGGCGCGGGGGCGGCGGCCGCGGGGCCGGCTGAGGCCTGCGGAGCTCCGCGCGCGACACCCGCCACGCCCGCGATCATCGAAAGGAGGGCGTTGCGGTCGATGGGCTTCGTGATGTGTTCGTCAAAACCGCTTTCGAGACATTTGCGTCGCTCCTCCTTCATCGCGTGCGCGGTGAGCGCGATGATCTTTCGCCGGTAGCCGCTCCGCCGTAGCGTCTTCGTCGCCTCGTAGCCATCCATCTCGGGCATCTGCAGGTCCATCAAGATGACGTCGAAGCGGCTGAGGCTCGCTTTCTTGACGGCTTCGATTCCGTTCGAAGCGGTGTCGACTTTGGCTCCGGCCATTCTCAGGAACCGGCTGACGAGAACTTGGTTGTCGAGGCTGTCGTCGACGACAAGCAGGCTCAGATTTTCGAGCTTGATCTGCGGCTCACTCACGGGGCTCGGCACCCGTGGCGCGACGTCGCCGGGTTTGACGTCGCCGGCGTCGATCGTGATCAAGAACTTCGAGCCGTCACCCGACTTCGTGGCGGCGAGCAGGACGTCGCCTCCGAGCAGGCTCGCGAGTTTTTTCGAAAGCGCAAGGCCCAGCCCGGTGCCGCCGAATTTTCGGGTGGTGGAGGCATCGGCTTGGCTGAACGGCACGAAGAGCTTGCGGGACTGCTCGGGCGTCATGCCTTTGCCGGTGTCGGTCACTTCGAACGCGAGCTTACCGTCGTGGCGGAAGACGCGCACGTTGACGAGCCCGCGCGCCGTGAACTTGATCGCGTTTCCGACGACGTTGATTAGTATCTGGCGGAGCCGGTAAGGGTCGGTCTGAATGTGAGCGGGTACGTCGTTTTCGAGCTGAACTTTGAGATCGAGGCCCTTGTCGTTTGCATCCAGCCTCAGCACCGAGGCGATGTCGGCCACGATTTCGCGGGTGGGCACGACGATACGCTCGGTCTCGAGTTTACCGGCTTCGACCTTCGACAAATCCAGAATGTCATTGATGATCGTCGAGAGGTGCTGTCCGTTTCGTTTGATGACTTCGACGTTATTAATGCGCTCCGATTCGCTGAGACCCGGCATTGTGAGGAGCTCCGAAAACCCGAGGACCGCGCCAAGCGGCGTTCGGATTTCGTGAGACATGTTCGCGAGAAAAGCGGTCTTGGCGGCATTCGCGCTTTCGGCCGCCCGCTGCGCGAGCTTTCTTTGCGTACTGGCGACCGCCACCATCAGCGAGGTGAGCGCGACGGTGATCGAAAACGAAATGAGCTGGAGAATGTCGCTTTCGACCGGCCCGAAGCTCAGAGCGCCGCGGTCGTGCGCGACACCCCAGACCGCGGTGCCCGACATGACGAGCGTGGCGAGAGCCGCGCCTCGCTGACCGAAGCGCATCGAGGCCCAAAGCAGAGGCGGAAACATGATGAACGGCAGAAGCAGGTCGCGAAACGGGCCGCCGGCCATGCCGCCCGTGATGCCGAAACTCAAAATGAGCACGAGGCCCGAAAGTAACACCGCTTCCGGAATCTTACGAAGCGCGTGGCGGTCGAAGGTAAGTCCAGTTCGGAAGACGAGAAGAGCGGGCGCCATGGTCACGACCGCCGTGGCGTCGCCGCCCCACCAGTAAAACCAGGTGCGCTGGACATCGGCCGCGCCGATGATGCCTCCGAGCCAGAGGCTCGTCACGCCGATGGTGGCGCTAACGGCCGTGCTGACCATGCCGGCGCCGAAGGCGAGCCGCATGACATCGGAGTACGATTGAAGGCCGCAGTCGAAGACTTTCGCGCGGAGCAGGTACGAGCCGACGAGCGCTTCGAGCGTGTTGCCGCCAGCAATACCCAGTGCCACGGGTAAACTCGCTCCGGTCTGAAAGTTCGCTAAAAACGCGCCTAAGAAGACGCCGGGCCAGAGGCTGCGGCTGAAAATCGTGAGCGCCGCGATCGAAATCGCCGAGGGCGGCCAGACGAGCGTCGCGAACGTGTTGAGCGCGTTGACCCCGAGTCCCGCCCGGGCCGTCGCATAATAAACGACCGCGAGCAGTGCCACCAGCAGGTGGTACTTGGGATTGACGCGAAGGTTGGCGGTTGAGGCCCCAAAGCTCACCGTTGAAATTTGCTACTAAGCGGCCAAAGGGTCAATGGGCGACAAGCCTTGACGCGCGGAGCCCCGCGCTGAACAAAATTGCCGGAGGGGGCAGCCGAATCTCTCCGATGACGAGAGCGGCGCCTGATGGTATCGTCGGCCGCACGACCGAAAGATGGAGATATGATGACACTTTATGCAACTCCGCTCTCACATTTTTCGCGAAAAGTGAGAATCCTGCTCGATCTCTACGCCGTTGACTACGAGTTCATCGACATCGGAAACGTCGCCGAAGGCGACCTGAAGACGTTCGCCGGTAACCCGCTCCTGAAGGTCCCCGTGCTGGTGGATGGCGAGACCTGGATCATCGAATCCGATCATATCGCGCGGTACGTGGCGCAGAAATTCGACCCGGCCGACCGCTTTCGCGTGACGGCCTCGGGACTCGACGACCTCAACCTGCGCGCGGTTCTCAACGGCATCATGACCGAGGAGGTCAAAGTGATTCTCGCGCGGCGAACGGGCGTGCCCGTCGAGCAGTACCGGTTTTTCGCCGACGCGCTCGAGGCGATCGCGAACGGCCTTATGTGGCTCGAAACGAACGCGGGGCGGTTCACGCCGGGCGAGCCGGGCTATCGCGAATTTCATCTGGTTTGTCTCTTCCAGCATCTCGAATGGTACGAGCTTTTGCCGTTGAATTATCCCAAGCTTCGCTCCATCGTCGAAGAGACCGTGCGCCGGGTGCCGGTTCTCGTGAAGACGGCGCCGCTCACCGTGAAGCCGAAAGGATGAGACCATGAAAAAAGCCGTGTCCGCTTTAGACGTGCCTCCGCGAAGCGTGCCGTCGGTCTACCCCGAGCCGTTCAAAAGCCGCATGAACAACCGCGTGAAACGGCAGCTCGGAAACGCCTTCGGCATCACGAAGTTCGGCGTCAACCTGACCGAGCTCAAGCCTGGCGGGGAGTCGGCTCTTTTGCATAAGCATACCAAACAAGAAGA
Organism: Bdellovibrionales bacterium; assembly: GCA_036275095.1. Taxonomy (GTDB): domain Bacteria; phylum Bdellovibrionota; class Bdellovibrionia; order Bdellovibrionales; family DASUEL01; genus DASUEL01. Next base: position 792 of record DASUEL010000470.1, on the reverse strand, counting down.
GTTCATCTATGTGGTGTCGGGGCGGCCGACGCTCGTGCTCGAGCGCGAGGAGCTCGAGCTTGCGCCCGGCATGTGCGCGGGCTTCACGCCGCACGGAAGCGCGCACCAGCTCGTCAATCGGACGAACGAAAGCGTCTGGTATCTGGAAGTCGGCGACCGCGAGGCCGGCGACGAGGGTGTTTACCCCAACGACGATCTCGTGGCGAAAATGGAGAGCGGCGTTTGGGTCTTCACGCATAAAGACGGGCGGCCTTACTGAGAGCCGGCCGCGGCTCAGGCGTAGCGAAGCTCTTCGATGAGCTTTTCGAGTTGGCGGCCCGCTTCGGTCGGGTTGCCTTCGTCGTCGAACTTGATTTTCGAAAGCGTGCGCCCGCTCACCTCGAGCAGCTGATCGACGTCGTCGATCGAAAGGTCCTCGTGATCGGAGGCCGCGAGCGCCAGCCGCTGGCGAAGCGCGATCGGTAAAGGCAACAAGTCAGAGAGAAAACGGGCGTCGCGCGGCTTCAGCTTCATTTCGGGAAAACTAATAAACGGGCCTACGACGGTCAAGCCCGGGCTCTGGTCCGCGCACGAAATTATCAAATCCGCTCGGGCAGGCTAATCCTGAAAATTCGCGAAGAGTTTTCGGTAGTACCTCGCGAGCGGCGCCCGTGACGCCAGTGGAACTAGCACGGCGGTGAGCGTGATGCTGAAAATCACCACGGCGAACACGGCGGCTTGGATCGTTTCACCGCCGGGAATCCCGCGCTGCGCGACGAGGCTGGCCAAGACCGCAGCGGCAAGGCCCTTGGG
>DASUEL010000469.1:0-3916 GCA_036275095.1 Bdellovibrionales bacterium | reverse complement strand
ACAGCTCAATGATCAAAGTGAAAGTGGGCCGCGACAAAAAAAAGATCAATCTCACGTATTTCATACGTGAGCGGAGTTAAATGACATCTTGGCACAGAAGTTTCCTAATCTTGTTGATTATAGTAGCGGCGAGCGGCCCGTTTTTCAGGCTCGCGATCTACCACAAACTGCCGGTCACTCCAGGAAACCCCGTCGGACTGGGCGATATCATTGAAGTGATGATCTACTCGATCCTCATTCTTCTCTGCTTCATCAGCATTTGCGGCGCGATTCTTCACGCCGTGGTGCCTTCGATGCGCGACAAAAAGGCGGCGCTTTGGCTTGCTCTCACCCCAGTCGCCGCCTATGCGGGTCATTATCTTTTCTTTCGTTTCGGCCTTCAGCTCTTGAGCCAGTACCGGCCGCACTAATCAAAACAGCTCGAGTCTCCAGACGCGGCCGTCGTAAATCGTTCTGAATCCCTTGTAGAGCTTCGTCTCCGAGCTCAAAGCGGCGCCAAAAAACGCGAAGGTCTGAGTCGACTCACGCAGCCCCATGTTTGAAACGGCAAAACGCAGCTGAATCGTACGGGGCGCGCTGATCTCGATGCATGCCTTCGGCACCAGGAACATGGAGAGTCCTTCCAGTCCCACCAAAGAAAGCGGGTACGTGCCGTCCTCGGCCGCGACTCCGCGCTGAAGCGCGATCTCCTTCGCGGGGCAGATGTTGCCCTCGATATTCACCAGCATCTGAATGTGCGCCTCGCTGGCGCCGCCACTCATGCGCGTAGTTTTGAAAATCCGGGCCGACTTGATTCCGTGCACGTGAACTTGGGCTCCGACCGCCCACTTGATGACATGGTTATTCGGTACCGCGACGTCGCCGCCTGCGGGCGTGGCGAATGCGATCATAAGAGTGATTGCGCTGAATGCTTTGAGTAAGCTCATGTAGGGCTCCTTCGGTAAGGGGTGCAGGAGCCCGCAAGTGAAACAAAACTCTATTTAGGAATCATGTAGCTGGATTGAACTTAACGCCAGCTTCCGCGCCTGGAGCCTTTGGCGCCCAGGCGCGACCGGAGCTGTTACTCGACGCCTAAAAGCTCGACTTCAAAGCGAAGCGTCGCATTCGGCGGAATGGCGCCCGGAATGCCGCCAGGGCCATAGGCTTTCTCGGGAGGAATGATCAGTACGCGCTTTCCGCCCACTTTCATGCCCTTGACGCCCTCGTCCCAGCCCGGAATCACCTGGCCGGAGCCGAGCTGAAACTCAAACGGCTGGCCGCGGTCAACGGAACTGTCGAATTTATTGCAGTCCATAAAGGTGCCCGTGTAGTGAACTTTCACCTTCTTGCCGGCTTCGGCTTCCGCGCCGGTTCCAGTCTGAATGTCGTTCAACTTCAGCTCGGTTGCCGACTCCGTTGAAGCCGCGCACGCCGGAAAGGCGACCGGCTGCGTGCTTCCGCCGCCGCCGCCACAGCTCTTCGTGCAGCCGACGATCAAGATCAAGCCGAGCGCGGGCGCCAAGCGATAAATTTTTGATTTTGTCATGAGATCCTCCGTTGTGAGTCCCGTTGCAGACTTAGGATTTCTTAAGCCCGGCGGTGAATCAAGGCTTAATTTCGCTGATTCTTCTCCAGTGCGTTTACCAAATGCTCTAAGAGAGCGGCGGCCGCCGGCGATTGCGTTCGCCCTTCGACGTAGGCCAATGAGATCGTATTTTTGATCGGCTTGTTCGAGCCTTTGAATGTGTGTATGGAGTGCCCGTCTTTCTCGAGGCGCGCGACAACGTGGCCCGGCAAAACCCCTGCGCCCATACAATTCAAAACCATGCGCGCGATACTCTGCGCATCCATCACGTGCGCCTTCACGTTCAGCTTCAGTTTCGCATCGGGCAGATGATGCTGGAACCACATCTTCAGGATCGGATCGCCCTCTTCGTATTCGACGTAATCGAGGCTTTCGTAAAATTTCTGCGTGTGACGGGGCGAGCCCTTGTCTTTCAGCACGTCATTGGCCACGCAGAGCTCGAGAACTTCGTCGAACACTTTCTTGACCTTAATACTCGGATCCATCTTGAACTCGTCGACGAAAGCGAAGTCGAGCTTCCCGGTGAGCAACATCTCGTTCAATGTCGACGCGAACTCCAGGCGCACTTTGAACTTCACCTGCGGGTGTTTCCGGCTGAACTGCGCCACCAGCGGCAGGATCATGTTGTTACCGAATTCCACGGGAACGCCGAAGCTGACGGTGCCCTTGAGCTCCCGCTGGTTACCCTTGATCTCCCAAAGCGTCTCCTCGATTTTCTTGAAGTTCGAAATCCAGGCGTCGTATAAATTTTGCCCGGCCGCCGTCGGAATCAACCGCTGCTTCACACGGTCGAACAAGCGAATCCCCAGGGTTTCCTCAAGTGAAGTCATATGCTGACTGACTCCCGACTGCGTCAAATGCAGCTCTTTCGCGGCCTCCGTCATGCTTTTATGACGGAACACGCTCTCAAAGATCCTTAAATGGTTCAGGTTCAAGTCATTAAAAATCATGATGCACTTATATCATATCAAATAATTATTAATAAACATCTTTTTGAGTTTAATTTGCGATCCGTAACGACGCTCGTCCCTCGGAAGAGCGCCGGCTTGAATGAAAATACAAAACTGAAATCTGGAGCTTAAAATGAAAAAAATCCTTCTGATCGCGCTGATGCTGACCCAATCATTCGCCGCACAAGCCATCGTCCTTCCGGTTGGTTCGCCCCGCCCGCAAGAGCGCGCGCTCCTCGCGGTTCAAAACGCCTCCGGTATCTACCAGGGCGTTCAATCAGCTGCCCTCACCCGCGTTTCATACGAGTCGACGACCCACGAAGGCTTCGTTCTCGAGCTCGGCCGCGGCGGCCGCACGCAACAAATCGAGTTCCATGTGAGCAACAAGCGCCAAGGCCAATGCGGAGAGATCATCTATGTCGGCCAGATGCGCTCACCTTACATTCAGTTCGCGCAAGGCGGCCCCACGATCGTCGTGACCGACCATCGCTCGAACATCTGCCCGACGCTCATCGCGCTTCCGGCTTGGGCGGTATCGGTTCAAAACGGAATGATGGCTCACGACTTCATCAATCTCGTCGGCACGCCCGAGCCCATCTTCACGATCCAGTCCGTTCGCGGTTTCTAATCTGACGTTCATTCGGGGACCGAAAGGTCCCCGCCCCCCCAAAAAATATTTAGGAGTACCAAGTCATGAAAGCCCTGCTCGCCGCTCTTTTCGTAGTTTTCGCCGGTCTCGCCGCAAATGCCGACCTGATTCGCCCGCCGATGCCGGCTCCGATGCCCCCGCCGTATGACAGCCCGGTCGTTATCGCCGACATGCGTGTCACCAGCGCGACCGGCCAGTTCGCAGGTACGACCTATGCCCGCGTCGAGGTCTACAATATCCGCCGCAGCCTCAAGAAGTACGTACTTCTTCACCTCGGCAACCGATTCAATCGCGGCCTCCGCACGATTAACTTGCCCGTCGTCGACACCCGCACCAACCGCTGCGGTACGACGATCTACACCGGTCTCGAGCAGCGCATGGGCGCCGACATCCCGCTCGTGTCAATTGACGTGATCGACAATACACAGTCCGTCTGCGCGTATCAGAATCAAGTTGAGGCTAAGGTCGTGAAGTCGGGTGGAATCGTGAACCTCGTTCACGGGACGCTCACACTCGAAGGCTCGGTCGTTCAATCTCGTTAACAAAAATTGCTCGCGGGGCGACAGTCCCCTCCTAGCCCCGCGTGGTGATACAAAGCCCGGTTCATACCGGGCTTTTTCTTTTGAAGCGCTCGAGCCAGGCGGGCCTTCCCGGGCTCAAGGCTGCCTGAACTGCGAATAGATGACGAACTCGAAGTCTTCGGCGAACGGGCGCCCGTTGTGCGCGTTTCTCGTTCGCCGCGCCGACACCGTG
>DASUEL010000468.1:0-4829 GCA_036275095.1 Bdellovibrionales bacterium | reverse complement strand
ATCGCGCGCGAGCTCAGCCAAAAACGCCAGCCCGGGCGCCAGATCTTCTGGAGCCTCTACAGCTAGGCGGTTTCATCAACGCGCCTTTTCCTTGATTCCTCATTTCCGCCGCAATCTAATTGGCTATTCCACCGCCAAAGGAGCTTTCATGTCGAACTCTCAGCTGCGCCAACTCATCGTGTTCATGGCCGTTCTCGTCTCGGCTCAACCTCTCTCCGGAGCCGACCCGAAAGCCGCCGAGCTCACCGACTTCTCTCCGCAAGGGCCCGTCAAGAAAGTTCAGCAGGCCAAAGCGCGCTTTTCGACGGACATGGTGGCAATGGGTGACCCGCGCACGCAGTCCGATCCGTTCACGATCGTCTGCAATCAGGCGACCAAAAAAAATGAAAATTACAACGAGCAAAACCAGCCCAAAACCGAAGCGCCGAAATTCACGACCCGCTGGGCGGATAGCCGCAACTGGGTTCTCGACTTCGACGATCCGCTCAAAGCCGGAATGAAATGCACGTTCACGTTGAAGGCTGGCGTGAAAGACGCGAACGGCACCGTCATCAAATCGGCGCCCGCGCACTCGTTTTCGACGTCGGGGCCGGCGCTTCTCAGCATCGCGCCACGCTACGGGGAGCTCGAACCCGAGCAGATGCTCGTGGCTCTGACCGACGGCGAAATTGACTTGTCGTCCCTCGAGAAAGGCGCGTATTTCGAAGTCGCGGGCCTGCCTGACAAAGTCCGCGTGCGCGTCGTGACGGGAGCTCAGCGCGATCTCGTTCTGCCCGCTGCGCTCGAGCACAACTGGGAGTGGAGCTCGTACCGCGCCTACCTCCAGCTGAAGAAACCGGCCTCGCAAATCGAAGGGCTCGACAACTTCATCGTTCTGGCCCCGGCCCGCCGCTTTCCCGAGTCCGCGAAGGTCGTGCTCCACTGGACGAAGGACATCCGCTCGAAAAGCGGGCTCAACGTCGACGAAGAGCAGAAGTTCGAGTTTCGCGTGATCGATCCCTTTACGGTCTCGTTCAACTGCACGCGCACGGCGGCCGACAAGCCCTGCAATCCGATCCTCGACATGTCCCTAAATTTCAGCAAACGCGTTCCACTTGCAAAACTCAAAGGCGCGAAGCTCGTGTCGGCCACGGGCCAAACCTGGTTTCCCAAAGAGCTCACGGACGGGGACCAAAACAAAAACGTCGAGACGTCGGTGGGTACACCCAAGAACCGAACGGGCGTCGCGCTCATCAGCAACTTCGAAGACAAGCAGGTCAACAGCCTGACGTTCACGGCACCCTTTCCCGACAGCACGAAGTTCAAAGTTCACCTGCCGAAAGACATCCGCGACGAGCTCGGGCGCAAGCTCGAGAATCAAGCGTCGTTTCCGCTCGAAACCGCGACCGATGAGTATTCGCCGCTCGTGAAATTCCCGGCGAAGTTCGGCATTCTCGAACTCAAGGCCGACCCGGTGCTCCCGGTGAGCCTGCGAAACGTCGAAAAGAACATCGACTCGCGCCAGCTTTCGGTGGACGCGAAAAAGTTCAGTCTCTCGGGCGACGCCTCACCTCAAGCCGTCATCGATTGGTATCGCAAGCTCATGCATAAGAGCGACTACGATGAGCATCGCGCGGTTCCGCTCCTCGGCCCTGCCATAGGCTCGGCGTTCAAAGTGCCGAAACCCATGGGCGAGCGCGAGTTCGAGCTGGTCGGCATTCCGCTGAAACAACCGGGTCTTCATGTCGTCGAGCTTGCGAGCCCCAGGCTCGGCGAGGCGCTCCTCTCTTCAAAGAGCACGATGTACGTGGCGACGGCGGCTCTGGTCACCAATCTGGGCGTCCATTTCAAGATGGGCCGTGAGGACTCTCTGGTATGGGTGACGTCGCTTCACGACGGCAGGCCCGTGCAAGGAGCCAAAGTCACGGTTCACAATGAATCCGGCGCCACACTCGGCACGGCCGAGACTGACGCCAGCGGCCTGGCTCGTTTCGCGAATTCGAATTTCAGAAACGCGCACAGCGAGCTCTTCGCGTTCGCGCGCAAAGACGGCGACTTTTCGTTCGTCTCGAGCAGCTGGACCGACGGCATCGAGACATATCGTTTCAGCGTCAACCATGAGTATCTCCGGTACGACTGGGGGCCCATCGTGGCCCATACGGTGCTGAACCGCATGGCTGCCCAGCCGGGCGAAACCGTCCAGATGAAGCACATCGTACGCGACCACACCGGCCGCGGCTTCGCGATGATCAAGAAAGACCGGCTGCCGAAGCGGGCGCTCATCGTCCATTCGGGCACGCGCAAGATCTATACGTTTCCGCTCGAGTTCGACGAAAAGTCCGGCGTGGCGCTCACGACGTTCGCGATACCCAAAGACGCCAATCTCGGCACTTATCAGATTTTGCTCTCCAACAAAGAGAAGCTTCCCGAGACTGAAAACGGCGAGAACGATCCGTACGACTGGTCGTCTCTGGCCACGGGGCACTTTTTGGTCGCCGAGTACCGGCTGCCGCTCATGCAGGCGACCGTGAAGGTGTTGGCCGAGCCGCTCATTCGCCCGGCTAAAATCACGGCCGACCTCTCGGCGAATTATCTGTCGGGCGGGCCGGCGAAGGGGCTGCCGGTGAAGCTGCGCGCGGCGCTTGCTCCCGGCTACTTCACGCCCGACGTTCCCGGCGCCGGAGAATTCTCTTTCTTTTCGGCGCCCATCAAAGCGGGAGTCGACAAGTCCGGCGCGCGCGACACCTCGGCTCGTTACGAGAACTTCACGTTCAGCGAGGCGCTCAAGCTCGGGCCTGATGGCGGGTTGAAAACCACCATCACCACGCTTCCGCCGGTGACACGCATTCAAGAGCTGACCGTCGAGATGGAATACGCCGATCCGAACGGCGAGATCAAGACGGCGTCAGCCACGCTGCCGGTCTTCCCGTCGAAGTACATCGTGGGCCTGCGATCCGACTCCTGGTTTGGAACCGCCACGCAGGCCGCCGTGCTCGGCGTGATCACCGATCCGCGCGGCAAGCCCGTCTCGAACCGGGCTTATACGGTCGAAGCGTATCAAACCGAGTACATCACGCATCGCAAGCGGCTCGTTGGCGGCTTCTATTCGTACGATCACCGCTCCCAGGTCAAAGCGCTCGGAAAAGTCTGTGAGGGCAAATCCGACGAGCAGGGGCGCTTCAAATGCGCGCCCGAAAAGCTTCCGTTCGGCCACCTCACGCTGCAAGCCAAAGTCAGTGACGAGCAGGGCCGCGCAACCTACGCCAACGCGAGCGTCGAAATTTATGAAAAAGGCGCGGACCACTGGTGGGTTCCGGGCGACAGCGACCGCATCGACATCATTCCCGAAAAGACCCGCTACGAGCCCGGCGAGACGGCGAAGTTCGTGGTGCGCACGCCGTTTCCCAAGGCGACCGCGCTCGTGACGATCGAGCGCGAAGGCGTGCTCGACAGCTTCATCACCGAAGTCCACCGCGACAACCCCGTGATCCAGGTTCCGATCAAAGGCAACTTCGCGCCCAACGTCTTCGTGTCGGCGCTGCTGATCCGCGGGCGCGCCGAGGGGCCGAAGCCGACCGCGCTGGTCGATCTCGCGCGCCCGTCGATGAAGATGGGCCTCGCGCCGATCAACGTGGGCTGGAAGGAGCATGAGTTGCTCGTCGGCGTGAAGACCGATAAGCAAAAGTACCGCACGCGCGAGAAAGTCCAAGTCGACGTGAACGTGAAAACCGCCACGGGCGCGCCGCTACCCGAGGGCGCCGAGGTCGCGATCGCGGCCGTCGACGAAAGCCTGCTACGCCTGAAATCGAACACCAGCTGGTCGATCTTGCGGGAGATGATGCAGCCGCGCGGCCTCGCGGTCGAATCGGCCTCGGCCCAGAGCCGGGTCGTCGGTAAACGCCACTTCGGCTCGAAGGCGAAGCCTCCGGGCGGAGGCGGCGGCCAGATGGATGCCGGTACACGCGAGCTTTTCGACCCGATCCTGCTCTGGGAGCCACGTGTGAAAGTCGATTCGAAAGGCCAGGCCAAGGCGACGGTCACGCTCAACGACTCGATCACGAGCTTCCGCATCGTCGCGGTGGCCAACGCTGGCGCCAACCACTTCGGCGACGGCAAAACGACGATTCAGTCGAGCAAGGATCTGATCATCTACTCGGGCTTCGCGCCGCTCGTGCGCGAAGGCGACGAGATCAAAAACGCGTACACCGTGCGCAACACGACCGGCAAAGCCATGGCCGTCTCGCTGGAGATCACCTCGAAAGAGCTCAAAGACATTCCGGCGCCGAAGCCGTTTTCGCTTAAGCCCAGTGAAGCCGTGACGATGACGATTCCGGTCACGGTCCCCCACGGGCTCAAGGAGCTGAACTACCGGGTCGCGGCGAAGGGTGACGGGGGCGCTCAAGACGCGCTCGCGGTGAAGGTCAGAGTGGAGCCCGCCGTTCCCGCGCGCGTGCTTCAAGCGACGCTCTTTCAGCTCGACAAGTCCCATTCGATACCGGTGCAGCAGCCGAAAGACGCGCTGCCATTCAAGGGCGGCCTGCGCGTATCGGCGCGCGCGTCGTTGTCGACGGGGCTTGCCGGCGTGAAGTCGTACATGGACGAGTACATCTACTCTTGCCTCGAGCAGAAAGTCTCGCGCTCCATCGTGCTTGAAGACAAGGCGGCCGTGCAGAACGTGATCAACGGTCTTCCCGCGTACCTCGACGGGGCGGGCCTGCTGAAGTTCTTCCCGTCTTCTCTTTGCGGCGACGCGCAGCTCAGCCGCTACGTCTTGAATATCCTGATGGAGAACGGCTACGAGCTTCCGGGCTTCACGCGCGACTCGGTGCTTGCGGGCCTCGAGTCCGTCC
>DASUEL010000467.1:0-3000 GCA_036275095.1 Bdellovibrionales bacterium | reverse complement strand
CGATCGTCGAGGTCACCGAATTCCAAATATCGTCGGGATCATGTTCAACCCAGCCCGGTTTGGGGTATATCTGACGAAAATCGAGGCTCGCCTGCCCGACGAGGCTCCCTTCGGAGTCGAAAATAGCCGCGGTGGAGCCGGTCGTGCCTTGGTCGATCGCGAGTACATAACGGGCCATAACGGGTGAACTCCTTTGATGAAAATGCCGATTAAGGATAGCTCATGAAAAACTTTTTTGAAAAGCCCAAGCAGCGCCTTTTTGGTCTCAAAGACCTTCCCAGAGACGTGTTGCTGTATCGAGTCATGCCGCACTTCTTCTTAGAAGTAATTCGCAAGTATTTCCGCATGACCGTCGAAGGCGCCGAGCACATCCCTAAAAAAGGGCCGGCCATCATTCTGCCGAATCACTCCGGGTACAGCGGCTTCGACGCCGTCCTACTCGCCCATGAAATCGTGAAAGCCAGCGAGCGCATTCCTCGCGTGCTCACGCATCACCTTTGGTTCGTGAATCAGGCCACTGCACTTCCCGCTCAAAAGATGGGGTTTGTCGAGGCCACGACGAAAAACGGGCTCGATTTGCTAAAAAAGAAAAACCTCGTGGTTCTGTTTCCCGAAGGCGAGTACGGAAACTTTAAGCCGACGACCCAGCGCTACCGGCTTCAGGAGTTCAAACGAGGGTTCGTGCGCATGGCGCTACAAACCCAGGCGCCGATCATTCCCACGCTCATCATCGGGGCCGAGGAAACTCACATCAATCTGCGCCAGCTCAAATTCACGAAATATTTGATCGGAAGCGTGCTGCCGCTCCCGCTCAACGTGATTCCGTTACCCGTAAAGTGGCACATTCATTTTTTGGAGCCGATTTATTTTCCGTATAAGCCGCAAGCGGCAAACGATCCGGAGCTCGTGCGCGAGCTCGCCTCCGACGTGCGCGAGCGTATGCAGAAGACGCTCAACAAAGAGCTCGCGAAACGCTCCTACTTATGACTCGGGTGATTCAGCGATAACAGCCGTAATCGCGCAGCGGCAGGCCATTGCCCGCAACTTCGTACAGCTTGTAGGTCTTGGGCTTAGAGCTTTTCGGCGGAATCTTATAATGAACGTTTTCGTCGAACGAAGCTTCACCGTCGAACTTCGCCGCGATCTTCACGAGATACTCTTCGGTGCCGGGCTTCTTCAGCTCGAAATCGAAGGCCTCGGCGCCACGTTCGAGTTTCATGCGCAACGGCTTGCGCAGCCGCTCGCGATACTCGACTTTACTTCCATACAAGAGCGCCAAAAAGTACGACCGGCCCGAGCTCTGAACCGCCACCTCGTAGCCTTCAGTGACTTGGCACCGGATCAAGCTGCGATAGGACTTAGCCTCGGAGTTGAAAGGTATAATCATTACTAATAGCAATAAGATAGCAGCACGGGCCATGCACGCCGTCACTGCAAGGCCGGGACCAGGCACAGTCCGTACACAACGCGGGTGGCGCCCCCAAAGGGACAATTTACGGCTTAGTTTCTGAAAATACCCGCGGGCGCGGCTCATGGCCCTCGTTTGATGTCGTCGGCGGGGTCCGATCCGATGGCCCGAAGCATTTCATCCCAGACTTGAATAATAACTCCGCCGTCCTGGCCTTCCTGTCGTTGCACGAGGCCACGAATGGCGAATGCCACAATTGCAACGGCGACGATGAGCAGGAGCAAATATTCGACCACGATTTGACCCTGCTGTCGGGATTGACCGGGCGAATTCTTGGACATACCATTTTTGGGTGTCAAACTCTCTACCTCCCGACGATCCGAAAGATGATCAGCTCGATGCTTTGCCCGGCGAAAACTACGCCCGCACTGCACCCGGGTCGGCGCCCGGTTCAGTCGAAGGCGCGAAGCCGAAGCTGAAACTGCCCGAGATCCCGGTTTGGGCCAAACTTTTGTTGATGGCGATCGTCGTGCTCCTCGCCAGCGTCGGCTACTTGACCGAGCAGACGAGCCGTGAGCCCGGACCGGCCCCCGAAGTTCCCGGAGATTCAGCCGCCATCGAGAAAAGGCTTCCCGCTCCTGACGCCGATCTTATCACGAACTCAGGTGCGACCGTAAAGCTTTCCTCCCTGAAAGGCAAAGTGGCGCTCGTCTCTTTTTGGGCGCACTGGTGCGCGCCCTGCCTCGTCGAGCTTCCGTCGTTCAAGACTTTGCACAGCCGCGTCGATAATCCCGACTTCGTCGTCGTCCCCGTCAATCTCGATGAGGGCGATCAGGCCAAAGAGTTCATCGCGAATTTCTGGAAGTCCAAAGTTCTTCCGTTCGAAACTTATTTTGATCCACAAAAAAATGCCGCCAAAAGCTTTGATGTTGAGACGTTGCCCGCCAATTTCGTGCTCGATCGCGAGGGACGCATTGTCGTCGCCGCGTTCGGCTCGAATGACTGGAGCAACGATTCAACCGTCGAAATGATAGAGTCGCTGCTCAATGAGAAGTAAAAAACTGAAGGCCTACTGGGGGCTCATCCGCGAGGAGAGCTCGTTGCTTCGCGCCTATTTTTGGAAGTACCGCAGACTGATCGGCATCGGGGTCTTCTCGCTGTTCATCGTCGATCTTCTCGAGATCGTGCCGCCGCTCCTGCTGAAAGAAGCCGTTGATTCGCTCAGCAAACCCGATCCTTCAGGCACGCTCGCCGAGCTGGCGCTGATCTACCTAATCATCTCGGCGGTACAATCGGTCGGGCGCTATATGTGGCGCATGTTCCTGGTTCGAGGAAGCATGCAGACTGGGCGCGACATTCGTGAAGTTTACGCCAGCAAACTGTTCGGCCTCTCACCGAGTTTCTATGACAAAAAACGCGTGGGAGACCTCATGGCCCTCGCTACGAGTGACGTCGAAGCGGTGCGCATGGCGCTCGGCGCGGGTATGATCGTCTTCGCCGATTCGTTATTTTACCTGATTACGATTCCGGTCGCGATGTTCGTGCTTTCGCCGCAGCTGACGCTCCTTGCATTCATTCCCCTCGTGTTCGTG
>DASUEL010000466.1:0-8059 GCA_036275095.1 Bdellovibrionales bacterium | reverse complement strand
GGTCCATCCACACACAAAGGGCGAGCTGGGTGATGATTGCCAAGACACCGAGCCAGCGCAGGTGGGTCAGCGTCACGCGGCCCGACTGTAGCACGCGGTTCGGGAAGAGCTCGAGATCGATTTGATAATCCTTGTGCTCGTCCGAAATTCTCATGATCAAGAACAACAATGTTATCGACAACCCGCCCGCAATGATTTGCATGACGTTCAGATTCGCGTCGCCGGCGGTTAGCTTCTGCGCGGTCATCGCAACCATGAAGTACATGACGAATCCCGAGATCACATTGATGAAGGGAAAACGCTCTCCGGACCAATCCAATAGGTTTCTCGCCAAGCTTTTCATCTCGGGGCCTCCGCGAACTTCGTTTGAATTTCCTTGCGATGGTGCGCGAGCAGGTAGCGTTCGACGTCATTCAGACACTTGAAGCCGATAAAGTCGGCCAGCGGGACATCCGCTAATTGCTCCTTAAGCTGTGCGTTCAATTGAACGGCCGCGACCGAGTCCATTTTGTACTCGCTGAACGGGCGGTCGGGCTGAACGGCGCCAGCCGGGATTCCCAAAACTTCGGCGAAGAGGCCGCGCAGCTCGCTAGATAAGGCGTGTCGCACCCTGCGCTCCTCGCGCGCCTCCGCGCGGGTGGCGAACGGAAGCAGCAGCTTTTTTCGAAAGTGGTGGCGCGCCAGCGCGAGACCGAACGCGAGCGGGTTCATGGTCAATCGCCCTTGCATGTGCATGACCGCCAGCTCGTGTCTCTTGATTTTTCCGCTCGTTGTACGTGGCAAGGTCTGGGGAGGCACGACGTACACGCGCTCGACGGGAACTTGAAACTTACCGTAGGTGATGTCCATGATCTTTCGGTCGAGATCCCACAAGCCACGGGGTCTTTTCGCCTCGACAGCGACGAAAATCTGCTCTTCGCCGAGGGCGGGGTTAAAGACCGAGAACGCCGCGAGCTTTTCCGAAATTCCGCCATCGCGCGCGATCGCCTGCTCAACGTCGGCCGGATGCAGCTTTCGTCCACGAACGATCATGAGCTCTTTCGCACGGCCCGTGACATAGAGCTGCCCGTTTTTGAAAAAGCCCAGGTCGCCGGTGTCAAATCCGGCCGGCCCCAGACCCTGCGACGCCTCACCGAAATATTTTTGAAACAAAGATGGCCCGCGAATGATGATACGGCCCTCTTCGCCGTCGTCACAAAACTGCCCATCTTCTCGGGCGATGAAGATTTCAGTGCCAGGCAGAGGAAACCCGCAGCTTACGATCTCGCGTCCTCCTCGGGTGATGGCACTGAAACGTTCTTCTAGTTTCGGAAACGCTACCGCGAGAGAGGCTTCGGCGAGCCCATACACGGGGAAGAAGACCGATGGCCTTATGCCCGCCACGCTGAACTCAGAAATGAAACGGCCGCCGATGTCCCCGCTGACCGGTTCGGCACCGCAAAGCGCGAGGCGCAAACACGAAAGGTCGAAGGCGCCTTTGTTTTTGATCTTTTCGCAAAGCTGCCGATACAAGAAGTTCGGGCCCAGAATGATGGTGCCCCGAGCGTTTTCAACGTTGCGAAGCCAGCGCTCGGTGGAGCCGATGAAGTCTTTTGGAGCCATGAGGTGGCAGGCAACGTCATTGTAGAGCGGCGAAAGAATGCATCCGATGAGACCCATGTCGTGAAAGAACGGAAGCCAGCCACAAAGAACATCTTTGGATGTAACCGCCATGCCGGCCTTGATTTGAGCGAGGTTTTGAAGAATCGCTTCATGGGTCAACATCACGCCCTTCGGCTCACTCGTGCTGCCCGAAGAAAATTGTATGAGCGCGATTGGGTATGGTACGGCCTCGTCAATTCGAAGCGGCGTGCCCGGCGCATATTCGAGTTTTGTGGCGGCCGTCAGCTTCGACTCCGAAACCACGAAACGGCCGCCGAGCTTTCTGATGAACGGCTCGAGGTCGGCGTGAGGCGAGACCGGCACCGGCACGGCGCCGGCGGCAATCAGGCCGAAGAACGCGAAGATGAACTCTTCGCCGTTTTCGAGCGCGATGAGAACCGGCTCACCGGGACGCAGCTTCGGCTTCCAGCAGCCCGCGCGAGTCAGCGCCTCGTTTAGAATTTCGCCTTTGGTCAGCACCGAACGAAGTGCGAAACGATCGTAGAAGTGGACGAGTCCTTTCGCTTGCGGGACTTCGCTCTTGGTCAACAGGCTGAGCAGGCTCTTGTTCTGATTCATCAAATTATATTTAAGACCAGGTGCCGAAGGCCTTGCAATGGCATTAATTTCGCTGGAGGAAAGTCCAGGTCCGTTGAATCGCGGCGGCAACACCACTACCATGGGAAGCCGAAATGAAAGTGCACCACTTAAACTGCGGAACTTATTGCACGCGCGCCATACCGTTCGTATTGGACGCGGCCAAGCTTTGCACGCGATGTCTTTTGATTGAGTCTAATGACGGCCTGATCGCCGTCGACTCCGGCTATGGCGAGGCCGATCTGTTCAAAGACAATCTCAAAGCCGATCTCTCGCACAAGCTTTTCGCGGAGTTCCCCCGGCCAGAAGAAACACTCAAGTATCACGTGACCAGGCTCGGCTTTCGCGCACAAGACGTTCGCCATATCGTGCTGACCCATCTTGACCCCGATCATGCCGGCGGCCTCAAAGATTTTCCGGACGCACAGGTGCACGTATATTCGTTCGAGTATTACAAGGCGCTCCAGCTTCGCGACACCAATCCGATTTGGGGTTACCGGCTGCGCGGGATCGACTGGAGCCGGGCGAAACAATGGCGCCTTTACGATGACCAGGGCGAGCGCTGGAACGGGCTCGAGTGTCTTCGCCCGCTCAGCGGCATCAAAGAGGAGCTCGCGCTGATTCCTCTCGCCGGGCATACGCCGGGACATGCGGGCATTCTCGTCGGATCGAAAACTCTGCACGTCGGCGATCTGTACTATCACTCATCGGAGCTCGAAAAAGAAAAGAGCCGGTACTCGGCTCTTTCGACACTGCTGGCTTTCGATAACGGCGTTCGAATCAAAAATCTTGCGAGGGTGGCCGAGATCAAGAAAAACGATCCCGGCCTCGACGTATTCTCAGCTCACGATTACGAGAGCTGGTTACATCGTCATGCCGGCGATCGGAATGCCTAAGAGCCAGCCGCCCCAAGCTTGGTTGAGCACGCGCGCGGTTTGCTTCACGTCTTCGTTGTTTTTTACGTTCGGGAAATATTTCTGATAAGCGCCGATGTTCCAGCCTTTGGGGTTCCCGTAGTTGTAGTTACGGTACTGCTTGCGCGTGATTGGATCGATTTGCTTGTTTTGACCGCCCTCGAACTCGACCGGAAAGAATTCGGTCAGGGCCAGCGGCGGATCTTCGAACATCAGCTTGAAATTGATGTCGACCGCCTGGCCGTTTACTACGGCGCTTGCGATGCCGCGGTCGTGCAGAAGGCTGTCGATATTATCAAATGACGTGTCGATGATACGTGTGAACGGAATGAACGCACGCGGGTCGAAAATGTTTCGCGTGGCATCGTCGTTCGCGGCGTTTTTCTTCAGCCAGGTCCAAGACGCCCGAGCCGCGCGCAGGCCTTCTTTGAACTTCACGAAGGCCACATTCTTCGTCCACTCTTTCGAGCGATTGTACGTCGGAGCACCGGGCCCGTCAGGGCGCAACTTGAAGAGCGAGCTTTGCTCCTTAATCTCTTGAAAGCGGCGGGCCGCCGTCATGCTTCCATCGTTCAGCTTAGAGTTGAAGCCGTAGACAGTTCCGACATTATCGACCGCTTTGAAAAAGCCATCCCATGAGTATGCCATGGCCCCGGCGAGGTTCGAATAGGCCAGCAATCCGCCTGCGAGCACGGAGAGGCGCTCCGCCTCGCCCAATCGAACATGCCGATCGCGCGTAGAGACGAAATTGGCGCTGCGAACGAGAACCTTGTTATCGAAATAGATCGGTTTGGCTTCGAAATTCAGTTTGTAAATGCGCGCATTGAAGGCATCAAGCGCCGGAAGAATTTGAGAGCTTGCGAAGTGGTAGAGCTGACTCTCATTTGAAATGTCAGGACCCATGTCGGCCGACGGCATGGTGACATAGTCGAATCCCGCTTTCCAGGCCGGCGTATCAGGCACAAACACGTTGATGCTTGCGTATGTGGCGCGCATGAACGTCACAATCGCCGACTGGCTCAGGTTGTGGCGCTCGACCAGCGGTCGCGCGCGCTGAATGAACGCCTTCCAGGGTTTCAGCGAGATCCAAAATGCCGCCATGAACTTCGCATCCGGCTGAAGCTGCTCGTAGTTAGCTTCCAGATCTTTAATAAGCACGTCGATGTCGGCCGCCTTCTGGATACCGGCGACTCGAGCGCTCGTTTCTTTTCCTTCTTTCCAGACGGATCCGCCGATGATGCGCGCCTGAATGTTTTTTGCGTCGTCTGAGTAGGCCGATACATAATCAAAAGTGTCGGATTCAGAAGCGACTTTACGGGACTTCTTCGCCGCGGCGAGAATCTTCTCGTACTCCGCATCTGTGATAGTCGTCTGAAGGTTTTCAGGAAGGGGCGCGGGTGGCTCGATCTTCACCTTGGCTTGAGCGCCGGCTCCGATTTGAAGCAAAAACACCGCCACGAGGACTGACAAACCTCTCAACCACGCCATCGAATGACTCCTCATAAAAGATCGGCCCGCCCGCGGCGGCGCCATTGGTTCTCTCTACAATTTAAAGGCCTCGCGGCTTCGTTTTTCAATACCTAATGACCGCACCCGACCACGTGTGGACTTTGGTCCAGGCCGCGACTGCCCAAATGTCTATTGATCGAGCCCGTGCGGGGGCGGATGATGACGTGGTGAAAAAATTCTGTCGTCGTCTTCTGCGATTCCTACATTTCATCGCGCTCAAGACGCATCGGCTCAGCCTCCGTTATCCGCGCACGGTCGTCGGACTGACACTGGTCGCGACGCTCGTCGCTCTGGCCGGGACGGCCAAGTTGCAAATGCTCGTTTCGATCGACGATCTGATCGACGAAGACTTTTCGACCTATCGAGAGCTAAAAGAGCTCAACGAACATTTCGACGACAACGGAAGCCTTTATGGAATCATCGCGACGAAAGACTCCGCCCCGCCGAGCAAGAAAGAGCTTTGCGCGATAAAGGCGTGGCTCCAGCGCATCAGCGACTCGCCCAGCGACATCAATCGCATCATGACGAGCTTCGGCCCCAGCCGCGTCTTCAACAACGATCGCGAGCTCAGGTTCATTCCCATTTTAGACCCGAATTGCGCCAACGATGCCGACGAGCGCGAGACCCTATCGGCCGCCATGACCGAACTCAGCCGCTCGCCCTGGGGCGTGTCGCTGACGTCCAAAAATCATAACGACATCGTCTTGAACTTTCTCGTTCGGAAACCCGAGACAGCCGGGCAATACGGCTCAATCAATGTGGAAGCGGTCGACGAAATCATCACGAGCTTCGACCACGAGGTGGCTTCAGCGAACCACAATCTAAAACCCTGGTGGACGGGGGTCGCGTTCTTTCAAAGCAGCCTCAAAAAAGGATATGAGCTAACGGGCCTCGTGAGCGCGCTCATGTTTGTTCTAGTGGTCATCCTCTTCAGGCTAATATTCGGCACCTGGAAGAGCGGGCTGCTCTTTCTGACGTCTTATCTCGTCACTATCATTTGGACGTACGGCGGAATGGGTTTTTCGGGCGCGCCGATCGACGTCTTGTCGAATGCGCTGGGCCTTCTCGTGCTGGTGGCCACCCTCGAGGACTTCTTGTTCGTGTGTTTCGTGGCGCAAAGGTATCCTGGCCGAAGCTGGCGCCGCCACTTCAGGCATCTCCTTGTCCCCAGCTTCTTCACGTCCTTGACGACCGCCGTGGGCTTTGACTCCCTGAACGCGGGCGACCTCGACATCATCCGGCGCTTCGGCTCTTGGTCGGCGTTTGCAGCGATGGCGGAATGGTTCCTAGTATTCATGTTCTTGCCGGCTCTGATGACTTTGTTTCCCCGGCTTCGCGACTTCGCTTCGCCGAAGCCTGCGCGCTGGGCCCTGGCCATCGAGAACCTGCGCTTCAAATCGATTCCCAGATACGTGGCGCTGGCCTCACTTGCGCTCTATGTCGTCGGCCTCGCCGGGTCGCGCGGCCTCGTCGTACAAGACGCCCCTCATAAGATTTTCGGCGAAAGCCACCCTTTCCGTCAGGCCATGTCGTACATCAAAGAGAGCCGTGGCTGGATCACCGAAGTCAGCCTCGTTTTCAGCGATCCCGATGACGACGCGTTCAATGGCTCTGTTCTGGACGAGCTCCGCGAATTTAGCAATGTCCGCGGCATCGAGAGCCCCGTCGCGGTGAAATCGTTTCTGACGGGCGGAGTGCCCGAGCATCGTGGAGTCCTGGCGAAAAATTTTTATGAGGCGAGCCCGTTTGCAAAGCGCCTGATCAGCGAAGACGAAACCGTTGCCCGCGCCATCGTTTTCTTGGAAGACACAGATATCGTGCACGTGAACGCCCTGCGCGACCGGGTGGCGGAGCTCTGCGCGGGCAAATGCCACGTTGCAGGCACGCTCGTATCTTACGGAGAGTTCGGCGACCGCGTGCTCAGCTCCTTCCTCGACAGCATGGCATTGAGCATCGCGCTCGTGATGCTGATTCTGCTGTTTCTCGTCTATGCGATCGGCCAGGGCAATGCTTTCGCCATTCTGATTTCGTCGATTTGGGGGCCGATGATTCTCTTGAGCTTGTTCGTCATTTTCAAGATCCCGATTTCGTACATTACGAGCGTTTTCGTATCACTGCTCGTGGGCCTAGCCGGCGACAATGCGATTCATTATCTGTTCGCAAACAGCCGCCAGAGCGCATCCTCCGCCTACAAAGACTTAGGCGGCGCCTCGATTCTCATGACCTTTTGTATGATCGCCGCAAGCACCACGCTCTTCGTTTCGGTCTTCGCGCCGATGCGGACTCTCGGGCTTCTGCTGGTTGCCGGCTTCTTCTTGACCCTTTTAGGTGACTTCTGGATTCTCCAGGCACTCGAGTCGGTGCGGCCGCGTCTTCCTCAGTTCCTCCGGCGCGCGCAGCCGGCTCCGTAAGACCGTCTAAGCTTTTGACAAACATGGCTCCTTTTCATTCGTGAGCCGCCGCCTTTACCCGGGCGTTTGCTTTGCTTAAAACATAGTGTTGCTTTACTTGGAGGGACCCGTGCGCCGATTCATCACAGTTGCCGCCATGGTATTCGTGTCCGCAGCTTCGGCCGCGCCACTCGACCCGATTCGCGAGCTCCTGGTTTCGCATCCCGGCTGGCAAACCAAGTCGGTCACGAGCCATGACTTCTGGGGCGGTAACGGCGACGGTCACTATTTCGGCGGGAAACAAATCCAGTACAAGGGCCAAGACTTCAAAGTGCTCTTTCACGAACGGGGCGAGGGCCTGATCCAGCGCTTTTTGATTTCGGCGCGCGATGAAGAGATCAAGCGGGACTACCTCAGCCTTGTGGTTCTCGTCGACGGAAAAGAGGCATACGCCGGCAACTTCTTCGATTTCTTTTCCGGCAAGGGACCGTGGAAAAGTCCCCTGGTCAACGACATCAAAGAAGCCGCCGGCTCCTATGTGAGCTACGTTCCATTCGCTTTCAAAAGCGAAGCGATGATTCTCATGCGGTCGAACCCTCACTTTTACCAAGTCACGTACCGCGAGGGGCCGGGCTCGTCGGCCGCGCTGACCGCCGCGGAGACTGCAGAGTTCATGACGACGCCGTGGTGGGCGGAAGGCCGCACGACCTACAACGCGCTGGATATCCGCCCGAACCGGCCCGCGCAGCTGGCCGCAGGCCCCGCGCTCGTGACTCGTTTGAAGCTTCGGCTTTGGACGTCGGCGCAACTTCAGCATTTGAAAATTCAAGTGGGCGCGCAGCCGCCAGTCCCGCTCGCGTTTTTCTTCGGCCTCGGGGTAAGCGGCGCGGAGCTCGATCACGGTGTCCACAAGATCCCCGGAGTTATCAACAGTGCCTTGTTTCATGTGAACCCGCGCGGCCTCATTTTCGCTTCCCGCCTGCCGATTCCTTTGCGCGAAGGGGAGAG
>DASUEL010000465.1:0-5301 GCA_036275095.1 Bdellovibrionales bacterium | reverse complement strand
CCGCTCCGCCGCCCCTAGGGCACGATTTGACCCGGACAATTGTCGAGTTTCGGTTCAATCGTCAATTTCGTGGCCGCACGTACTCCTACAGAATACGGAATCCGTTTCAAGAAATTTGGATTTGTATGAATTTACCGTATGATAGAGACATGGAAGCAATTCGATTTCGCGAAAAACCGACGATTTTTGAATACGACAACTACCGTGCGTTCTTGGGCGATACCTATGCTCACTTGAAAGAAACGAAGAGTTTCTTTTCGTTTCGCTATTTCTCGAAAGCCGCGGGCTTCAGCTCCCCTAATTTTTTGAAACTCGTGATTGAAGGCAAGCGCAATCTCTCGGGCGAGAGTGCCTCGCGTTTTGCGGCCGCGCTCAAGCTGAACAAAGCAGAGAGTGAGTTTTTCTTAACCCTCGTTCAATTCAATCAGGCCGATTCAACCGACGAGAAAAGCCGGATCGCCACGCAGATCTTAAAGAGCCGCTCTTATCGCAAGATTCATCCGCTAAATCAGAGTCTGTTTCGTTATTACAGCCGCTGGTATTACGTCGCGATCCGCGAGATGGTCGCCTGGCCCGCGTTCAAAGGTGACCCGGTCTGGATCGCGAAAAGGCTCGCGCCTCAAATCACTGCGGAAGAAGCGGCGGAGGCCATGACGGAGCTCGCGCAGCTCGGGCTCATCAGGCAAACCAGCGCTGGAGGTTGGGCGCAGAGCGAGCCGCTGCTGAACACCGATAATGAAGTGGCGTCGACGGCCGTGCGCTCATTTCATCGTGAGATGATGAGACTGGGCAGTGAGTCGATGGATCGCTTCGCCCGCGAGCGCCGCGAGATCTCTTCCGTAACGGTGCCGGTTTCTGAATTGAACGCGAAAAAAATTAAAGAGCTCATACAGAGTTTTCGAAAGGAAGTGCTGGCGATCGTGGATGGCGATGAAACGTGCGATCGTGTCTATCAGCTCAACTTCCAGTTCTTTCCGCTCGCCGAAGACGTTGGTGGTGAATCATGACTCGATTCTTAGTTTCAGCTTTCATGGTTCTGAGCATCGGCTGTCAGTCGGCCGGGACGGGCACCGGCAATCCGCTGCAGAATTCAGCGGGAACGAATTCCGCGCCTTCCGAAAACTTAGTCGCCGCGATTTGCCGCAAGCTCACGGTTTGCCACGCGGGACTCGCGCCCGGAGTTTGTTACAGCAATGTCTTCGGTAAGAGCGGTTTGCCGGCTGAATTTGGAATCGCGAGCGGCTACGACACGTTGAATGACGTTCATGAGGCTGAAGTCGCCAAAACCCTTAGTTCGGACGTTGCCGCGGCTAATGCGTGTGTGACGACGATCGATCAGCTCTCGTGCTCGGCCCCTGAGGTTCTAAACGCGTATCAGCCGTCGGCGGCTGATCCTTGGGCGGATTTGGGTTTGATGATCCCGTCCGTATGCGAACAGGTGTACGCGCCCTGAGATGAATTGAAGCGAATGTATTAGAAATGTTTTTTGAATGGTGACCGGGAGGTTCCATGCGGATTTGTGTTGCCTTAATGGCTCTGTGGCTTGCTGGCTGTCATGACAAGAATAACGAAGTGATTTGCGCCATACCAAACATGGCTTATGCCGCTCACGTGAGCGTACGCTTGGCATGCCCTTCTGAATTCGTCGAGGACGAGTTGGTCATCGTCATGAATGGAAAGATCGTGCTTGATGAGCGCGACATGCTTCCGGGGCCGACACCGACGCCGTTTCCGTATGACCGTACCTATCGTGAACGAGAACGCCTATGGATATACCCGTATGATGCGGATGATTCCACGTACACCCGGTTGCAGACCGTCGAGTTGAAGGTTTATCGCGGTGCCTGCGAGCTTACGGCGGATGACGGCTCTCAACGGCCGGGGCTGTACCGGATCGCACAAGGAACGATCAATACCGAATTGCCGTACGATGACGGGAAACGCTGCTGGGCGAGCGCACAAGAAATGATCGCCGCCCAAACCCTGGCGTGTGAACTGCCTGTCTGCGAAGAGCTGCCCTAGGTTGCGGCGCCGCCCGCACCTATGCTATCTTTGGCCATTCCATCCAATGCCCGGGTGGTGAAATGGCAGACACGCTGGTCTTAGAAGCCAGTGCCGTAAGGCGTGGAGGTTCGAGTCCTCTCCCGGGCACCAACTAAATGCCGAAGTCTGCTCGGTAATGCTCTCGCCAGATTTTAGTTGTTTGTTGAACCCCAACGCAGGGGCGTTGGGGCCCCGCGCTCGCTATCGCTGGCTGATTTTTCGTGTATCTGACTCACCGGCATTTGGTTGGTGCCCGGGAGAGGACTCGAATTGAGAGAGCGACCCATGTCGAGTGCGACGCTAGGAGCGCTCGATTTGGGGCAGAACGCCAGGATGGCGTTCTGAGCGAACGGCCCCGGCTCTGGGGCAATTGGCCTGGAAGGCCAATTGTTGGAGGACCGAGTCCTCTCCCGGGCACCAAACTAAAAAAGGCATCTAAAGGATGCCTTTTTTAGTTTGGTCTCTAGAGCGCACGAACCTCCGCGCTCACGAGGCCTCGCAGAGGCCGAGCGGACGCGGGCCACGTCGAAGCCCGGAGTCACTTCCAGAAACGCGCCCCACCAGCCACCATCCTAGATTCGCGACAAGATCACCGGTCTGATTCGGTCGGCGGCCTTTCGAATTGCCTCGCGGGCCGCTTTCGCGAACGGCTGGGAGTTTTCGTTCTTGATGTCGAAGAGGCCCGTGTCGAGCTCGAACGAGCTGTCGTTCGAATGGCCCTCCGTTGTGACGGAACTGATAATCTCGCCGGTTTCGACATCGATGACCCGAAGATCGATCACCGCTTTCGCCTTGGCGCCGCGCCCTCTCGCCTTTATCGGAGGTATCGGGCTGGGGGCGCCCGCGAGCTCAACCAGCGCTCCGAGGTTAACTCCGCCCTCGCTCTCTTCCGCGCAGAACTCGAACTCGGAGAGGGCTCCGACGAGCGTGATTTTGGCCTTCTTAAAGGCGTCCTTCTTCAGCGCGTGCTTGTCGTTTCCCGAATTGATGAGCTCATGTTCGCCTTTGTAGATTTTGGCGATGGTTTTGCGTTCGAGAACCTGAATTCGAGGCTCCTTGAGCAGTTCGGTCACGAGCATTTCTTGAAGAGCCGCTCCGATGCGGGACTGCCAGTAGTACCAGCCGTAATTGCAGCGGTCGCTCTCGTCCGACTTGTTCGTGAATTTCGTGACCGAAACGGGAATTCTCGTCTCGGCGCCTCGAGACTCAGTCACGCAAAATACGATGAGTGCCAGCGCGGTAAACAAAGATTTTTTCATGGGTTTCAACCTTTCGCTTCATTGGCCATCAAGAAGCTCCAGCTTCGAAATGCAACGCGGGTGCCGACGCCTGGCGCGTCAGGTTCGGTTTCTGGCGAAGTTCTTCTTAGAACTTGGACTGGTTTCTCCCAATCAAGACCGCGATCGTTTTCCTAAATATGAAAACAAGAAATGTTGCCAAACGCGAAAATGCCGTAGGCAGCGCGCGGAAGATTACTTACGCTTTTTCGGAGTCGTCATTGATCCCAGAGGAGAAAATTATGAAAAGCAAATTTGTAACCGTACTTGCAGTGACAATGGTTGTGCTCACGGCGTTGACGATCGTGGCGAGCGAGGCACAGGCGGGTTGTGTCGTGGTCGCGACCGGCGAGCCGTGTACCTGGGAATGGAGCTGGGGCATGGTTGGCGATGGATTCAGCCGTCTGGGGCAAGAGCTGATCACCTTCTTCATGTCGCTCTGAAATTGGAAGGCGCCAGTCTCGGCGCCTTTCTAAGTTCAGGCGCGATTAGCGGCCGGAACTCCCTCAGAAATCGACTTTCCACTGATAGCATTCGCCGGGATTGAAGTACCAGTGCCGGTCCCAGTTTATACGGGACTGTGAGCCGTTCGAAACCGACGCGATTTTCATGCCTGCACCGTCGGAGACCATGAATACGGTATCTTCGTATTTCCCGCGCGTGGCCCAATATGAATGCTTCACGCCCGTATAGGTGCTGCCCCAAGGGCTTCGTGTGACGCCGGATATGAAGGGGCACACGACGTCCAGTTGGCGGCAAACCGCCTCATCGGTGATCGCCAGGATATGCTGACTTGAGAACATTCCCGAGGCGCGCTCTTCGACGAGGAACATCCAAACACCTTTCGAGTCCGACGGCGTCGAGCAGGTCCAAATGTCCGAGCGGCGATTCTGCATAAGCCAATTCAGCCGGTTGATGTTATCCGTGCGATCGGGCCGTGCGAACGCGGCGACCGCCAATAACTGAACAATCAGGACGAGCGTGAGTTTCATTGTTGTCTCCGGTGGAATTGCGAGCCCAAGCCATAGGGTAGGCGGGCGCGGTCAGTCAATAGGCGCCCATAATAGCCACGATCAGGTAGGCGATACAGTAAGACCTGAACGAGTGTAATTTCTCTTCAGTTTACGAATCACTCGGTGCAGGGCCGGGTTTCCCCCGGGCGAATGAAATAGAACATTGTCTTCGAGACGCCGCCTTGAAAGAAGAAGGCTTTGCAGCCGCTCACCTTGTCGGTGCCCCAGCCCGGTTGCGCGCCGATGATCTGCGGGTACCAAGTTCCGCCTTCGACAATGCGAACAGGTTCGGACCATTGGCTCGGGTCTTCAAGAGCCGGTGAGAATGAAGCGTAAATTCCGTCTTGCCGCCACGTCTCGTCGGCCTTCACGGCGCGGTTGAGCAGCATGACGTACATTTGAAGATGGGTGTTCCAGTGGACGGAGGGGCCCCAGAAGGCATCGGCGTGCAAATCGTGCCACGAGGCGCGGATTCCGAAGTGAGCATTCAGCGGGCTGACGGCCCCTTTGAGACCCGGCTGATTGAATGATTTCGACTCGCCCTCGCGGCCCCAGTATTTGTAGACGGCGCCTTTCGGTTGATCGCGGTGTTTCCACTCCATGACGGCCGCCGAGACGCCTTGCTGGTCCCACTCATCTTCGTAGCTCGAGAAGAAGAAGTAGAGGTAGCGCTTCTCCTGGTCGAGCATGACCGAAAAATCGCCGTGGCCGCCGACGAAGTAGTGATTCGCGGTTTGGCAGTTGAGGAGGCCCATGCCTTCCATGATGATGCCGAGATCTTCCCAGGTGCGGCCCTGGTCCCGCGAGCGCACGGCTCCGATTTTCGGTGCGGTTTTGTTATTGTCGGCGCATACGCCGCCGGGCTCGTTATGGTAATAGCCGTAGTAAGTACCCGTATCGTCATCGCGAACGACCGCCTCCAGCCAGCGGCCGCTGCCAATATCGTTATTGAACTGCACTTGTTTGAT
>DASUEL010000464.1:0-5741 GCA_036275095.1 Bdellovibrionales bacterium | reverse complement strand
GGCGCTTTGCACCGCTTTTTCTGCGTCGTCTTGGCTTGCGAGCGAGACGTGGGCGAGAATTTCGCCGGGGTTCGCCGGGTTCACGCTGTCGAGGTTTTTGCCCGTGAGAATCTCTTTATGATCGATCACGAGCGGGATTTTTTGGCCGAGCTGCGCGCGGACTTTTTTTATCGCCTCGGTCATGCCGCGGCGGTTCTCTTCTTTCGTGAAATCGAGCAGAGCTTCGTTTTGGAACATGGGTGACTCCTGAGATTCTTCATTTTCTTCGGTTGAGGAGGGGGACGGGGCCTGCGCGGCGGAGGCGCTCACGGCACCGGCGAACTGCGGGCGCTCATTTGAGGCCGCGGGGGCTCGCACGTCATGATCGGCGGGGAGGAGCTGGCTCGGCGAGGCTTGTTTGCGCGGAAATTTCTGCAGAAGCACGCGCGGGTCTTCGAGCAGGGTCTCAGCCGAGACGTTTTCGGCGAACTTCGAGCGCAAGAACGACTCGTTCGAGGTGTTCTCGAGCAAGCGGCGCACGAGGTACGCCATGCCCGGGATCAGCTCGCCGATCGGTGTGTACTGGCGCACGCGAACGCCCATTTTGACGAGCGCTTTCTTAATGGGCTCGGCCATTCCGTGCAGCATTTGAATCTCGTAATCGTTCGGCTGAAGGCCGAGGTTTTTCGCGTGCACCATGGTTGCTGCGATCGAGCGCACGTTGTGCGAGGCGATCGCGGGGCGGATGAGCGCGTGGTTTTCGAGCAAAAGCCGCGTGCACGCCTCGAAGTTCGCGTCGGTCTCGCGCTTGTCGGTGTAAACCGGAATAGGCCAGAGCTTTTGGCGCGCCTCGACGGTTTCGTAATCCCAGTAGGCGCCTTTCACCAGGCGCACGGTAAAGGCCATGCCCCGTTTTTTCGAGAATGCGAGCAAGCGCTCGATGTCAGCAAGTGAGTCTTTCAGGTAGGCCTGAATCACGAGACCCCAGTGCGGATACGTCTTGTATTTCGCCTCGAGCAGCAGCTCCTCGAAAATCTCGATTGTGAGATTTTTGTAGCTGTACTGCTCCATATCGAGGTTGATGAAGACTCCGCACTCCATGGCGGTATCGAATACCGGGCGCAGGCGCGCTTTCAGGGCGACTTTCGTGCCCTCCCAGTCTTTGAGGTTGATTTGAGAAAAGAGCGCCGAGACTTTGACCGAGACGTTTACTTTCGGGAGCGGGCCTCGTGAGTCCCGGTCGATCTGCGGGCGCTCGGGCCAGTTCTCGGCCTGGCGTGCGAGCCAGCGGATGAGGTCGATGTAGCGGCGCTGGTACTCGAGCGCCTCTTTTTCGGAGAGCGTCGCTTCGCCGAGCAGATCGACGGTGAAGGCGATGTTCTGGTCGCGATTGCGCGTGAGCGTGCGCATCGCCTCCATCGGGTCTTTGCCCGCGATGAACATGCGGGCCATTTGGGTCACGTTTTTTCGAACGGCCATGGCAAGCACACCCGGCATGAGCGAGCCGACACCCATGCCGATGTTGAAGACCGCGGGCAGGTTATCGCCGCTCTCGGCGAAATATTCTTTCAGGTGGCGCGCGACTTCGGTGTTCGACTTCAGGTAGGGGAGCACGTCGACGAAGCGGAACATCTGCACCTTGAAGTGCTCGTTCTTCATGCTCCATTCCATGATTCGGCCGTACCACCAGTCTTTATTGAAAATCGAGCCGGTCTCTTCATCCATCAGGTTGAAGATCTCCTGGCCTTTCGCGCGAATCTCGCGTTGCGTGTTGGGGTCGGTGGAGTCGCTTGGGTTCATGTGCGTGTGTTCGGCGGCGTTCGCTGAAGGGCCGCGTGCGGGGCGGGTGAGCGTTTGATGTTCCATCGGCCTTGGCTCCTGACTTCGGGAATCTCGACCACGAGCTCGTCGCCATCTTCGAGCGGTCCCACGCCCGATGGCGTTCCGGTCAGGAGCAGGTCGCCCGGGCACACCGGGAAATATTCGAGCACGTGCTTCACCAAAACCGGAATCGGAAAGATCATGTCGCGGATGTGTCCATGCTGGCGGCGCTCGCCATTGACGGTCAAGATCAGCGACAGGTTTTCGGGAGTGGTTTTGACATCAAATCGGGAGCCAAGCAAGCAGGCTCCTTTGAAAGATTTGGCCTGCGTCCAGGGGAGGCCCTTTTTCTTAGCCTCGTCTTGGATGTCACGAGCGGTGAGGTCGACCGCGACCAGGCCTCTCACGATCGGGAACGGGTTTGAGAGGTCGGGCCCGAACTCCAGCGCCAGCTCGACCTCGTGATGTATCTGGCTCGACCAGGGCGGGAGCGCGAGGGTTTGACCCGACTCGAGCGCCGACGAGCCGGCTTTGAGAAAGACGAGCGGTTTTTCGGGGAGGCTGTTGCCGAGCTCTTTGGCGTGGGCGCCGTAATTGCGCCCGATGGCCCAAATGTTGCGGATGTTGTTCGTCATGAGGCCCGCGATAATACCTGGGTTAGAGTCCGGTCGCGAATGGTTTTGCAGCGCGTTAAGTGGCCGGGGTGGTAGACTGGGAGCAAGTCATTTTGCCAAGGAAGGCTCGATGAAAAACTTCGCATCTATTCTCGCCACTCTCACATTGACCGTCAGCTGCAGCCAGATTCCGAAACGCGGGCCCGCGTCGGAGCCGTTTGAAGAGCGGCCCGAGCAGGTGGACGTGCGGGTGACGAACCAGGAGGTTCGCAGAGCCGCGATTCAAAAGGCGACGCTGATCGATACGACCCGTGAGATCGAAAGCGCCGATATCCTCGCGGGGCCGCGGGATTGGTTCCCGAAGAAAAACGAGCTTCGTTACGGCGATCTGGTTCGCTGCACGCACATCGCGAGCACCATGGGGGGCGCCACGCCGAAATTCACGTGCGTGATCACGCAGATCATTCGTCAAGAAGCGGGACAGTTCACGGCCTTCCTCGCGCCCGAGGCCACGCAAGCCGAAAAAGACGAAGTTGTTCAAAAGTACGGGCCCAATATCAAGTTCGACCTCTTGAGAACGAAAGACGGCAAGCTCGCCCGCGACCGCGTGAAAGTGAAATTCGTGCCCAATACCGAACCCAATCGCGAGGTCAACGCCGAGGCGGCGGCCACGCGTTTGTTCTGGGCTTTGGGATTTCATGCCGACGTGATCTTCCCGGTCCGTTTGTTCTGTGATCATTGCCCCGCGATTCCGCAAAGCGGGCGGCCCGATTATCAGGCTCACGGCCAGGATATGGGGTGGGTCGCGATCGAGCGAAAAATCCCGGGGGAGACGCTGGAGACGAAGCCCGACGAGGGCTGGAGCTGGAAAGAGCTCGACGAGCTCAACGGCAATTCGCTGGCCGTGAAAGACGCGCTGAAACTTTTGGCCGCGTTCGTCGGCCACGGCGACAACAAACCCGAGCAGCAACGGCTGATGTGCAAACAAGACGCGATGACCGTGACCGAAGCGGTCGAGAAGAACAAGAAAATCGTTTGGGTGCATGAGTGCCGCGAGCCGTACATGGTCGTGCAGGACATCGGTGCGACGTTCGGCGGCGCGGGCAAGACGACCGATCCGATCACGGCGAAGATGAACCTCAAACACTGGCGCAACGATCCGCGCAAGACGATCTGGAAAGACCGCGGCTCGTGCCAGGCGCGGCTTACAAAAAGCATGAAGGCGAAAGATGGCGTCGGCGACCCGGTGATCAGCGAGGAGGGCCGCTTGTTCCTGGCGAGCCGCCTCTGTCGGCTCTCCGACAAGCAAATCGAAGACATTTTCCGGGTCGCTCGCGTCGAAGATTTGAAGGGCGAAGGAAAGATCGCCGACTGGGTCGCCGTTTTCAAAGCCAAGCGTGACGAGATCGTGGCGAACGATTGCAAGACGTCCAATGGCGAGAAGCTTCCGCAACCCCTGCGCTCGTGCGAGGCGATCTTAGCGGCCGATCGGGCGCAGTGAGCCTGCCGCCGTGCGAGCGTTTTACCGGCATCTATCGACGGCGAACATAATTGCCTTCTTCGGCGTGCTCGCGCTCGGCGCGGCGTTTTACTTCCTAGGCGTCAAAGACGATCCTTTTTATGGCTCGATGGGCTTGGTGGGAGCGGTCATTTTTCTGTCTATAGGCGCCATGCTGCAGACGCCGCGTTCGCCGGTTCGAGTGCCGAAGCTGGAGACCACCGGAGCCGAGAGCCCGGTCGCGCCCGTCGTGTTCAATTTGGAGGGCTTCAGGAATCGATCGTCGCGGGCCGCGAGAGTTTTTCTCGTCTTGATGATCATGTTCATCCTCGTGTTCGGGGCGATCGGGGTTAGCCTGATCCGAGCGAAGGTGATGCCGGGGCGTGACGCATCCTTGATCGCGCTGACCCTCGTGTTGTTGTTTGGCTGGTCCGGGTATCAAACTTGGCGGCGGCACAACAGTCTCCGGAATAGGACGGCGAAAACGAGAGGCCGCGAGATTCTGGCCGATGGCGCCGGGGCCGCGCTTTCGCTCGCGCTCCTTGAGATTCCCGGCACCGAAGAGTTGGAGGCGCACCTGAGCGCGCTGGGTTTCGACGTTGGTGAAGGCTATCTGAAGTTCCCGTGGACGCGGCTTAAGAAGTTTCGCGTGTGCCGTGAAAGCGGCGATCGGGAAGATTACCCGTTCTATGAATTGACTCTCGAGACGCAAAACGAAGAATTGATCGTGCGCTGCGCGCGCGAACCGCTGCTCGGGCGCGAGACGCCGTTCTTGCTACTCGTTCGAAGGCATTGCGAAATTTCTCTCGAAGACGACGTGATGGATGAGCCGGGAAGCCCGGCTGCGACTTAATCCGTTGGTCCGCGGCCACCCGCCGCGGGTTCGGCTGCGAAATAAGTGAACGGGGCGTGGTTTGCACGACGACGCACGCGAACGGCGGGGACGTGGTTTGCACGGGAGCGCATGCGTGAGGCGAGGGGCCCGGTTCGCGTTCGAGCGGAACCGAACCGTCACGGGCCGTATTCGCGCGGAGCCGTACCGCCACGGGCTGTGTTCAGGCCGAGCTGTACCGCCATGGTCCGCGTTTAGGCCGAGCTGTACCGCCATGGTCTCCGCTTTGCGTCGTTCACGATGAAGCGGGCCTCGCCGCGCTCGTAGCCGAATCCTTCGAGCTGGTTGATGTGAATGTAATCGCGCAAATTCAGATAGGCGCGAAAGCCCTGCACCACGCGCGTGAACGGGCGGTAATCCCAGAAGCGGTCTTTGGCTGATTTCTTGAGCGGCTTCCAGCGGCTCGCGCCTGTGACCGCCATCGCGATCGCCGCCGTCAGCGCGCGAATGAACGGCTTATAGGTGAACCTGTTCGCAAGTTTAATGTGAAAATGCAGATGGTTTCCGACGACTCCGAGTGAAATGAGCTTGATGCCGTACTTCGCCGTGAAGCGAGTCGCGATTTGTTTGATCTTGATCTCATTCGCCTTCTTTTTGAATGACCAAACTCCGGCGGCTTTCGAGGAGCGGAGCACGAGATGCATCGATTGTTTCGTGTCGAGCGGCCGCGGCCGTGAGCGCCCCGCGCGGGTCTTCAGGAGCTCGCCACCGTAGGATTTCGTTTCGTCTTTTAGGAGTTTGAGCTGCGGCTTTCGCGAAGTCATGTGAACGAAGGTATAAAAATCGGGCCCGAATGGGCGGGTTCAACTTCGAAGTGCAACGGTGTTTTCGAGGATTAGACTCTTCTATCGGCGACTTCGGTAGCGGTCAAGTATCCTAGCACCTTGCGAGGTCTGGAGTTGATTCGATGTTCGATCGCGCGGAGATCTTTGGTGGT
>DASUEL010000463.1:0-4222 GCA_036275095.1 Bdellovibrionales bacterium | reverse complement strand
CTTGCTCAAGCGGAGCTTTCTCCGTGTCTTGGCCTTGCTCGGTCTTCTCTTCGAACTTTCCGCCTTGCTCTTGCTCTTTCACTTCTTCTTTAATTTCTTCTTCGAAGAGGCGGCAGTTCAGGTTGAGCGGAGCTTCTTTCGTCACTTGGCCTTGGCCCTGGTCGCCTTCACCGGCGTCCATTGAGTCTTGGCTCAGCGTCGAACCATCACCACGAACTTCGAGGCTGTGGCCCGCAGCATAGAGACGGAGAATGCGAGCGTTGCGGTCGTACTCATAGCGACGGCCATCGGCCATGCCCATGGTACCGAACGTATCGATCGCGAGAACGAGACCTTCGAAGTCAGCCACGCGAGCGTGGAGATCTTCTGCAGACATAACGTCGGTGAGTGAGTTTCCGGCCCAGCCAACGATGTCGAAATTTCCAGAGTGGCTAGCTGAGAAACCAGCAGCTACTTCGGTGCTCTCCGGAGCGGTCGTCGTGTCGCGGTTGGCGACAGGAGCAGCTGAACCGCCACCTGAGTTGCTAGAGCAAGCGCTTACCAGACCGGTAAGAGCTACCACAGCCATTACTTTCATCAGATTCTTGGACATGATCTATCCTCCTTTTTCTTTTGCACATAGTGTTGCAGAAAGGTTTGTATCGGGTTGTCTTAGCATCCTTCGTGCCAAACTTTTTGAATGCCTGAAACGCATCGTGAGGAGGTTAAGCTTGGCGATCTCTCGAATGTTTGCGCGAGCGCAACAATCTCGTTTCATTTAGTCTCATACCATGTCCCGTCTTGTGGCTTTTTGACCCAAGATATTTTTTTGCACATAACATGGTGGAGCGTTCGCCTCTCATAATCGGAGGTTTCTGAATTCATTCTTGCGCGCTCAATACAATTGAAGAGCTGTTGCGCCGAACACACGGTCAAATTTTGAAGAAAAATTAAGAATCAAAAAGTTGGCAAGAAACTTGTTAGGCAAGGCCGTGAACGAAATCTGACTCGGGGGACAAACATGAAAATTCGCGGACTTCTAATAGGTGCCGCCGCTGTAGCCGCGCTCGGCGCGTGCAGCAACGGAGGTGGTTCGGGCAGCGGAAGAATTCCAACATATAAGGTCGATAAGGTCAGCCCCAACGGTTACCTCGATCTCGGCCTTCTGCTTGATTCATTCAAAAACTTTCCGGAGCAGACGATTGCGCGCCAGGTGACGCAGTCGGTTCAGATCGTGAGCGGAAGCCCGCGGGACAATCTCGCCATTCGTATATATAAAGGTGGTTTTCTTTTCGAGGAGCTCCCGGCCCGCGAGACCGATCTGCTCAAAGACTACACCGCCGCTCAACAGCCCAACTGCGATCAAGGCACTCAAGTGACGATGATCACGGCCGACGGCTACACCGATACTTTCAACATCATGTCGTGCTCGAAAGAGCAAATCACGATTCAAAACGCCGAAGAGCCGAACTCGAGCTACACGTTTCAGCTCCTCGATCCCATGTCTCTGAAAATCACTAAACGCTACGAAGCCATGGACAATTGTTTCAACGCGAATGAAGACACGGTCCGCAACAATGCCGTCGTCGAGACGGTTCGACTCGTGCGCTGGGGCGATACGTCCCACGTGCAGGCGCCACAAGAGACTGTTTCTTTATCAATGCTCCAAACTCTCACGCGCGGTGTGAGCCAAGCACCGGCTTCGATCGCGAGCCTACCCTCTGGCACCGGTGACGTCGCCGTTCCCGCGGGCGATCTCAAAGCGCTACACGAAGCGCCGCTGCGCCCAGACGTTCTGATTTGCCCTGGCCTACACATTAGACCGCCTTCTGATTCTGAAACTTCAACTGGTCCTGTGGCGAGCCCCGCCCCGGAGCCTGATTACCCCACGGCTCCGGGTGGAAGTCCCGAACCAGTGCCAGCGCCTACCCCGGCGCCGACACCGACGCCCGCTCCGGCCAGGTGAAGTTTCATTTAACTCCCAGGGTTTCCTCACGGAAGCCCTGGGAGTATTTTCTCTTTGACTAAATGCGCCGAGTCGGGAAAATCTGTGGTCTCCCGGGAGATATTCATGGAGACGTCAGTGGACCGCTCAAGCCCCAACCAGCCCAAATACAGCAAACGTTATTATAATGATGTAGCCCTCAGACTCGGCCACAAGCTCTACGGGCTCGAGTACCTGCATTACGGCTACTTCAAAGACATCCCAGTTACCGTTCTAGATCTGCCGCGCGCCCAAAAAGCGTACGTCGATCTGTTGCTGTCGAAAATCCCGCAGGGCGTGAAGGACGTCCTTGATGTCGGTTGCGGAACTGGCGGCATTGCACGTGAGCTCGTCAACCGCGGCTACAACGTCACGTGCGTCGACCCCGATCCGTACATGATCGAGCAGGCCACCAAGAAAACGGGCGGAAAGATCGGCAGCCGCGTCGGCAAATACGAAGAAGTCCATAGCCTCCCGCAATCTTCGTTCGATTTGGTGATGATGCCCGAGAGCTGCCAATACATTAATAAAGAGCTCGGCTGGCCCCAAAACGCGAAACACCTCCGCGCGCACGGCCACGTGCTCATCGCGGATTTCTTCAAAATCAAAAGGCTGGATCAGCCGTGGCTGAGTAAGTCGGGCCACGAGTTCGACGAGTTCGTCGCTGAAGCAAAAAAGAACGGCTTCGAGCTGGTCGATAAAATGGATATCACCAATGAGGTCGCGCCGACGATGGATCTCTATCAGGCTGAGATCCTGAATAAGGTGTTTCCGATCGCCGAAGCCGCCATCGAAGTCTTCTCACGCCGTTTCAATATCGGATATAAAGTCGCTTCCTACTTTTTGCGCGACAAGGTTCTTCATTTGAAGAAAAAGTACGAAAATCAAGATTCAGGCACGTTCTCGAAGTACAAGGGCTACTTCATCCTGCTATTCAAGCGCGTCCACTAGAACGCGGCCAATGGCTCGAAATAAAAAAGGCGCCGGTTGAGGCGCCTTTTTTATTTGATCGGGCCGCTCGCAACGGCCCGTTTGCTCACACGAGCTTACAAAAGCGTGGCGAGATCGGCCGCGATCTTTTCGATTTCTTTCATGTCCCGGCGCAAGAACGGCAGCGTCTCGGCAAATTGCTTCGTCATGACGGGCGTGCCTTTGCAGTACTCTTTCAAAGCCATAGTTTTTTGATCGAGCGTCGCGGCCAGGTTTTGAACCGCAGCCGGCATCATCGGAAACGCTTTGAGCGTGTTCATCAGGCTCATCGTCTCGACTTGCATTCCCGCGAAGTACTGGCAGCTGCGGCCCGAGCTGTAATGAGTCAGCTTCGTTTCGAGAAACGAAACGGCGGCGCGAACCAAATCGGCACGATAGCCCCAGATCGAAGGATAGTTGCCGGCGTTGATGTCTTCAGGCGTCGCTTGCGCGGTCAAAGGCTTCAGGTCCGGAATCGTACCCGTTTTGGCCATGCTGTGAATGGTCATCAAACCGTTAACCATGCGATCGATGTTCGCGCGAAACTGATCGTCCCAAGCTTTCAAATCGGTGTCGATCGAGTGAGGCGTGAGGCACGCAAGCTCGACCAGCTTCAGATCGGACTGCAGCAGCGCCCACGTCTTGAGGATCTCGTCCTTCTTCGGCGCGAGCAACGCGATGTCGTGGATCTCGCTCATGAACGCGTCGGCGCGCTCAGCGAATCCGCCGATGGCGTAGCACGAAGCTTCTTTGCCCGTCGTGTGGGTGTTCGCCTTCAGCCCTTGAGCCTCAGCGACGAGTACGCCCACGCGTTCCGTCACGGTTTTGCTCTCGTTCGAAACCGGCGGAGGCGGGTCTTTCTTCTCTTCTTGCGCCTGCTGGATACAGCCTACGGCCAAGAACGCGCACAACAACAAACCAAATTGCTTCATAACCACTCCTGTTGGGTTTTGTGGGAGACAATAGGATATGCGTGCTTAAGAAAGTGTCCACTATTATCGGTTTTTAGAAATGAAACGAGTCTCGCAGCGGCAGGCGCCGGCTCGAAAACCGAAAGTGGTTTCAAATAGTTTGATTTCATTTTACCGCTTTGCTTGAATCTCAATTCCACCGGGAGGGGACATGAAGAACTTTCTATTCCTTACGATTGTTGTGCTTTTTTGCCAGACCAGCCTTGGCAGCGGCGTCGTTTGCAGAGCCAGGTGCGGCATAAATCAGGATTTAGGCTATACCGCAACATACACGTCCCAAAGCGAACACGATCTGAAGCTGGCGGAGTGCAGGGCTTAC
>DASUEL010000462.1:0-2022 GCA_036275095.1 Bdellovibrionales bacterium | reverse complement strand
GGGCCGCCCAGTTGTAAACGTTGTTTGTCGAGACCACTTGCCTGAGCCGCTGCATGCGCAGCCGCTGTTCTTCGGGGCTCATCTTCAGAGCCGCGTGAAGCGCATCGGCGTTTTCTTCGATGTCGTAAGGATTGATGATGAGGGCGTCGGTCAGCTCCTTCGCCGCGCCTGTGAAGCTGCTGAGCACGAGCACGCCCTGCTCGTCGGATCGCGCGGCGATGAACTCTTTCGCTACGAGGTTCATCCCGTCATGCAGCGAGCTCACATAACATAGCTTGGAAGCGCGGTAGTACCGGAAGACCTCGGCCGCGTCATGGTGATTTAGCCGCAAATGTATCGGTTCGTAGCCGTTCTGGCCGAATCGCCAGTTGATTCGATTCGTGACTTCCTGAACCTCACTATTGAAATCCTGATAACGTTTGATCTGGGTGCGGCTCGGCGCCCCAATTTGAATGAACACGAACTTTCCGACGTACTGCGGGTACTTCTCGAGCAAGCGTTCGATCGAAAGAAAACGCTCGATGATGCCTTTCGTGTAGTCGAGCCGGTCGATTCCAACCCCGACCATGATGTCCTTCGGCAAGCCGAGCTCCTCGAGGAGCTTGGCACGAATCTCCGGAATTTCATCGGGACGAGCGTCGTTTCGCGGGGGCCATTCGATGCTGATCGGAAACGGTTTCACATAGCACGTGTGCCCGCGGATCGTGACCGAGAAGTTCTCACGATCCACGCGCGCTTCCATGAACCGGTCCACCGAATCGAGGAAATTGTTGCAGTGATACTGCGTATGAAACCCGATTAAGTCGGCGCCGAGCATTCCAGCCATGATCTGGTTTTTCCAAGGGCAAATCGCGATGGCCTCCGGATTCGGCCAAGGAATGTGCCAAAACAGACTCGAAACGGTATCGGGGCGCGACTGCCGCAAAATTCCCGGCAGCAGCGCGAAGTGGTAGTCTTGAATGAGCGCGATCGTCTTCGCGCCGTTCACCTGTTCATTGAACGCGTCGGCGAATTTCTTGTTCACCTTTTGATACTGCTCCCAATCTTCATTGCGGAAAATCGGGCGCGTATGCGCGATATGGCACAACGGCCAAAGGCCCTCGTTCGCGAAGCCGAAATAGTAACCCTGCTCCTCCTCTTTCGAGAGCCAAACGCGTTTCAGCGCGTACTCCGGATTCCCGGGCGGCACGAGGATGATGCCGTTTCCATCGGCGGTTTCACGGTCGGCGGAGCCACTGCCATGGCCGATCCAAACTCCTGAGCACGCCCGCAAAATGGGCTCGACGGCGCTCACGAGGCCACTCGACGGGAACTGCACTTCGATCTTCGAGCCTTTACGGTTGTGTATGTAAGGTTCGCGGTTGGCGACCACGCAGAACTTTGCCTCTCCAAAAAGACGTTGAGTCACTTCTCGCAGTCTAGCGGCCGTCATCAGCCCGGTCGTCGACGGCGCCGGCAGAGGCTTTGACTGCCTGAGATCTCTCAAAACTTTTTCGAGATTGCGGACGAACGGGCCGAGATCGGTATTCTCGAACGACTTCGCGAATTTCGTGCGCCCGGCTGCGATGAACTTCAGCGTGCGCGTGAGCTGATCCAGCGGCCCCGCGACAGTCCAGCGATAGACAGCCATGGTGACGAGCGAAACGAGCAGGCCGATCCCGATGAATGCGAATATGATGTAGCGCTGGGTCGCCTCGGCCCGCACCCGCAAATGAGACGAATTTTGAAACACGTTGAGCACCGCGAGCGTTTCACCGTCGGGAGCGCGCAGCTTGTGGCTGCTCACGTGAATCGCCGTGCCTTGATACAGGGTGAGCCGGTCGTCGGTGTCGGCGATCTCGGGATTGCACGCGATTTGCTTGGGCACCGTATCGCTCTTGTTGACGAGCGTGCCGCGCGGCGAGCAAACGCTGACGCCAATCAAGCGCGAGTCGTTCGTCATGCGGTTCAGCAGGCTTTTGACGCTGGAGCGGCGGTCGAGGCGTATCATCTCGTTGAGCGATACGCCCAAGGTATCCGCAA
>DASUEL010000461.1:0-6864 GCA_036275095.1 Bdellovibrionales bacterium | reverse complement strand
CGTGGCTCATAACACGAACCACTCCAATCGAACGCTGCACGCCGAGCTCAACCTCGTGCAGTCATGGTGGCGCATGCATCAGGCACCGCTCCCGGCCGGCGCCGAAATCTACACGACACTGGAGCCCTGCCGCATGTGTTCCGGCATGATCCACCACGCGGGCCCCGAAACGAAGGTCTGGTACCTCGAGCCCGACGACGTGCCTCCGGTGCCGTGGGCGCTGAACGTCGCGCGTTTTACCTCGCGCGAGTGAAGAGTCGCGCCGCGGAGGGCGGCGCGCGGGTCGTAGGCGGCACGGCGAGGCGTGGGCGCGGAAGGCGGGGCGGGTCGTGGGCGCGGCGCGGGTCGTGGGCGGGGCGGGGCCGGCGCACGGGTCGTGGGCGCGGCGCGGTCGGCGCGCGGGTCGTGTGCGGCACGGGGCGCGGGTCGTGGGCGGCACGGGGCGCGGCGGGTCGTGGGCGCGGCGGCGGTACGCGGTCGGCACACGGGTCGGCGGCGTGGGAGGCGGAGCTCGTTCGCTCTGCCTGCGGTTCACGCGCGGATGGCGGGTCTTGCCCGGAGTGCGAGGCGCGGGTTTGGACTGCGCCTGATTCGACGGTCCAAGGCATCAGCTGCAGCTTGTTGGCCTCACCGTCCAACCACTAGAAAGATTCGTCTCCAATGCTCTCTTGCACGATCGCATTATTTTCCCTCTTGGTCCGGTCTTCGGAATGAAGCGACGTGTTCCTGTGCACTCGAATTGACATCGCTCCAAATATTCGATAGGAAGAGTCATGCGGCGGAGTCAACAGCTCGGTTTTGCGCTTCTCGAGCGGAATCGAATTAAGGTTTTCGGTGGGTCTCTCCTGAAGGGAAACGCCAAGGAAAAGCGTCCGATCTCAATTAAGAAGGCCATGCATCTGGTGATACGCTCGTCGCGCGCGAAGGGACGCTTTTCGCTCCTCAAAAAAGACATTCAAATCAAGAGAATCATATCGAATCAGGCGGACCGGTTCGGCGTACGCGTCTATAAACAGGCCAATGCCGGCAACCATTTGCATCTGACTGTGCTTCCGCGCTCGCGGGCCGCGTTCAACGGCTTCATTCGCGCGATCACGGGGCTCATTGCCCGCACTGTACTGGGCACCGAGCGTGGCGCCGGCAAAGGCCTTCAATTTTGGGATCAGCGTCCGTTCACCCGTATTCTGGAGTGGGGGCGCGAGTTCAAACAAGTCACCGCCTATCTCCGGCAGAACACGCTCGAGGCTCTCGGATTCGAGCCCTATCGGCCGCGATCGTCGCGGTTCAACCCGTCGACAGCCTGACTCCAAGATTGGCTTCTCGAGCCGCGGCCCGCGCCAGGCCCGTCATTCAAGCGCAAGCGACGTCATCGGGCCCCGGGCCTGTCACGCCAGCTCAAGGTACGTCGCTCAACCGACGGACCGTCACGCCAGCTCAAGGGTCGTCGCTCATGCGCCGGACCGTCACGCCAGCTCAAGGTACGTCGCTCAACCGACAGACTGTCACGCCAGCCCAGACCCTTGTGACGCAAGCGCCGAGCCGCCACGCGGGCCGAGACCACGGCACGCAAGCGCCGAGCCACCACGCGGGCCGAGACCACGGCACGCAAGCGCCGAGTCCCCCCACCCCGAGGCCCCCACGCCGAGGCCCAGTCACTCGAGCCGAAACCGCACGCCGCCCGTCAAATTCGGAATTGGCGGGTGCACTTTGTGGAGCTCGACGGTAAACGCCACCGCTTCGCCGAGGTATTCGCGCAGCCGCGCATGGCAGGCCATCGTCATGCGCTCAACGGTCGCGAACTCGCCGCTTTCGCAAACGTTTTTCACCAGGCCGCAAAGCTCCGCGTAGCATATTGTCTCAGTCAACGCATCGGAGTAGCACGCACCGGGTGTTTCCCGAAACCGCAAATGCAAGTTCGCTCGCACCTCTTGCGGATGCGCGCGCTCGGCCTCGCTGCAGCCGAGCCGCGCCCATAGCACGAGGCCGCTCACGTCGAGCGCGGCATTCATGCCGCGCACTCGTGTTTCCCGTGAACTTCGGTCAGAAAATCCCACAACGCTTGCGAGGCCTCACGGGATGCGCGCAGAGCACGTTCGCGGGCTTCGCCGTCCAGCCCGTTGAGGAGCTGGGCGATGGCCTCCGAGTGGTAAACGTCGGCGCTTTGATGCACGTCGAAGAACGATGTTGCCGGCCCTTTTTCGATTCCGTAAAACTTGAGTAAGCCCTCGATCTTCGCGGCGGCGATCTCCGGAACCTGATATTCGTAAGCGTAGAGCGCGGCCAGCCCCTCGGCGAACGAAGACCTGCAAAGACGATGAAACGTGTCGACGAGCGTGCGCGCCGCGGGCCCCACCTGCTCGCGCGTGACCGCGCTCGTGTCACAGCCGAAGGCCGCGCCGAACTGGCGCCAGAGCTCGGGGTGCGGCAGTGAGCCGTTCGCCCCCTCTTCATCAATCAGGTTTTCGAGGAGCAGTTTGCGCCCGGCCGGATCGTCGCAAAGACTGTGTACGGCGCTCACGAAACGCGGAAAGTCTTGGACGTGCGGTGCATACTGTCCTGCATAACGGCTGAGATCGCCGCGCGTGAGTTTGCCGGCCATCCAGTCCTGATAAAACGGGTGCTGCAATAAGTGACGAGCTGCGATGGTATCATTGATTTCTGCGGTGACTGACATGTGACCCTCCTCGCCACGCAATTTATGATGTCCGCGGTTGATAAAGATATCTAAATGGACTAAACCGCTCGTTAAGTGAAACTGAACAACCTCGATCTCAACAAGCTCAATGTCTTCTGCTCGGTGGTGCGACATCGCGGGTATCGTGGCGCGTCCGAAGAGCTGAGCCTCACGCGGTCCGCGATCAGCCAAGCCGTGAAGAGCTTCGAGCATAGCCTCGGAATCTCTTTGTTCGAGCGCGCTGGCCAGCGGCTCCTCGTCACGAAAGAGGCACAGCGATTCTACGATGAGGTGACTCGCTACCAGGCGAGCTTGCACGAGTCGGTCCGCAGGCTCACCGATCAGCCACGCGAGCCCGAAGGCGTTTTGCGCATCGGCAGCTACCTCGAGTTCGCGAAGAGCCAGCTCGTCGAAACGATCGAGGAGTTTCTGCGAACCAACAAGAAAGTTCAGCTGAAGCTCGTCTTCGACGCGCCCTCGCGGCTCGATCGTATGCTCGAAGCTGGGCTCATCGACCTCTCAATTTCGATCTTTCCCCATCGCGGGCTGAAATCGATCGTGAGCGAAAAGCTCATTCAAGAGGAGCTCGTGCTCGTCGGCCGCCGCGGTCTCTGCAGTGAAAAAGCCAAAGCGGCGGAGCTGAAGGCTCTGCCCGTCATCGACTACTTTCAAAATCACGTCTTGTTCAAGCGCTGGTGGCGAGTTCACTTCGACACGCGCGTTCAGCCGCACGTGCGCGCGTTTGCGGCCACGGCCGAAATGGTGCTTCAATTGGTTTCAAGCGGGCTGGGCGTCGGAGTGGTGCCAAGGTACATGTACGAGAACGCATCGAAAAAACCGGAGCTCGTGCTGATTCAGCCGACGCCGCGTCGGCTGATCGACCATATCTGGCTGAATCGAAAAGGCCAGGACGCGCCCTCTCCCGCGAGCGACGCGTTCACCCGGCTACTGCTGAATCGCCTGAGATCTTAGCAAGCGGCATGCGCGCCTCTCTCGCCGAATTGGAGAGCGAGCGAGAGCGGATAGTAATGATCGCGCCCCGTCTCCCGGATCGTGAAGGCCGTGCCAAGGTACGATATCACCAGCCGCCGGTGCGCCGGCTTCGCCAAAAAAAAGGCACGCCGCTAAGGACGTGCCCTGTTCGAACGCTGTCTCGTTAGGAGCTTAGCCCATGAAGTCGTGAGCGCGAACGGTCTTGCGGCCGTTTGCCTTCGCGCGCTTCGCGGCTTGCTCGAGCAGCCAGTAAACCCAGCCGTTCAGTCCGTCCATTGCATCACCGGCGGTGTTGCAGCCGGCTTTCTTGAGTACCGCTTTTGCTTTGCTGGTGACGACGAGGGGTTCGCCCTTTTTCGCTTTTGCCATAAATCCTCCTTTGATCGGAATGGCTTTGATGATGTGGGACTCAACCATGCTATCGGACCGAAGCCGGTTGTCCAGCGCAAACTTCGCGGGCGAAATCAGCGGTGTGACTTGAAGTTCTCGCTCAGATCCATCTTGAAGCCGGCGCCGTCTGTCAGAAAAAAAGCGGCATGCCCCTCGTTCGTGAGCTTCAAGCGGTCAAGCTGAATGGCTGTCGGAAGCTCGTAGAAGAAGATGCCCGATGATATGATCGAAAAAATCTTCGTGCGCTGATCGGCCTTTCGCTCGAAGCGCCCTTCGACGGTGTTCAGCAGCCAGGTGTGACCCGTCACTTTCGCGATTCCGTTTTCGTACGCGTCGACGAGGCCCACGAAATACCGGGCCGTATCGCCGTCGAAGAGGCGGCGATGCGCGACGAGAACTTTCGAGCCGCTCGTGAGAATCATATACGCTCCCCGTTTGCAAAAAGTGTATACTCAGGGGCGGATGAAGAGCCAGAGTTTCTTTCTTCGTTTCAATTACGCTTTGCAGGGCCTCAAGGCCGCCTGGGCCGGCGAGCTCAGTTTTCGCGTTGAAATCATTTTGGGGCTTGGCGCCTTCGGGCTTCTCTGCTATTTGCGGCCCGCTCCGGCCTGGTGGGCTCTCGTCGCGATCGTGTCAGGCGGCGTGCTTGCCGCCGAGCTCATCAACACCGCGCTCGAACGCGCGCTCGACAAGCTTCACCCGGTTCGCGACCCGCTCATCGGGGTCGCCAAAGACTGCGCGGCCGCCGCCGTTTTGATCATGAGCCTGGCATCGTTGGCTGTGCTCTGCGCGCTCTTGTA
Organism: Bdellovibrionales bacterium; assembly: GCA_036275095.1. Lineage (GTDB taxonomy): Bacteria > Bdellovibrionota > Bdellovibrionia > Bdellovibrionales > DASUEL01 > DASUEL01. The sequence goes on along the minus strand of DASUEL010000461.1, from coordinate 2,007 downwards.
CGATTCGTACGCCGCGCGAATTTGATCAGCGCTCGACCGCCATTCGCACGAGGGCCGCGCTGGGGCAATCCGCGTTTACCGAGCTCTCGATTCCCTAAAACGGGCCGCCGAATTTCTGTTTGAACCAGGCAAAGACCGGATCGCGAAGCGGCCGCAAGAAATCGCGCCGGCCGCCGCCGCTCGCGGGAGCCTCGTCGGCATGAGCATGCACGAGCACCGGCCGCCGAACTTTCGCGCGAGGTGGGCGCACCCCCATCAGGACATACGACGCGAAAGACTCGGCGAACCATTCATGAAAATTGCGCCTGGAGTACTTCGAAATGACGGCGCCGTCGGTGTCGGCTCCCTTGAACGGTTTCATCAACGAGTCCCTGAGTCGCGGGCCCTCTCCGAGCGGCCACCCCGCGAGCCGGTTGAGACCCTCGATTTCATCGTCGCGCATTTGATCGAAAAATACCGCATGCCCGATCTCGTGCAGCAAAGTCTCGCGCAAACGGCGGCGATCTTTCACATCCGAGTACGTGAGCTCGCCGCCGACGCTGATCGCCTCCAAGCGCGGGTGAAAGGCACCTTGATTGTGGCGATCGTCGTGGCCGGCGAACGCATAAAGATACTTCCAGTTGCCCGGGCGCCTGAACACGCCGCGAGCGCGCGCATCCTCCAAAATCGACGTCAGCTCCTCGAGGACTTTCGGAGCGTGCATGTCGGTATGGTCGATGGCCAGAATTTGAAACTTTTCGTAGAGGCTTCGCTGCGCGGCTTTCGCGCGTTTCGAGATCAGATGCGCCGGTAGTTCGTTCGCCCTGGGCTTGCGGGAGCGAACGAGCGGTCTTTCGTCCCAAATATTCTCGACTCCGTCGCCATCGAGATCGTCATCGGCCGGAATGAGAGCGTCGGCCACGCGGTCGCCGTCGAAAATCGTCCAGTCACGCACGCCGTCGCCATCCGCATCGGCGCTCATATACGCCGCGACACATTTGAACCACGCGCGCGATTTTGATTTCAACCGAATGGACTCAATTTGCGAGGGCGAAAGAAAAGTTCCGAGCTGCGCTTCTGGTAAGTCCTGCGACGCAGGTTTCGGCGGAACGTCAAACGCAAGGTGAACGCGAAACACGCCGCACTCGCGCGCATGACCGGTCGCGCCAGCCAATATGCAAATTATGAGAGGGACTAGATGTTTCCTCAATCCGTGAGCGACTTTCCTCGTCTAGTTTTGACCCGTGAACCAACAGTTTACAACGGGTCGGGCCACGCGAAAAGCAGTAATCACGCGGATTTCACGGCCTAGCTCTCAAATGAACTAAACGGAGGCTATCAAATGAAGAAGATCCTATTTCTCTCGCTCGCTGCTTTGACGAGCACGGCACTCGCCGCAGGCGGAACGTCGAAATCGAACTCGGCGTCTTCGACCGCGCATCCTGACAGCACGATCGGCGACCAGACCACAGGCGGAACGAATACGTTCGGAAGCGGCGCCGACAAGCTTGGCGGTACGACCGGTTCGGGCACTACCGCGGTCGACACACTCGGCGCGGATGATGAAGGCGCGACCACCAATAACACGATGTCGGGCTCCGCCGGAACGGCGACCAGTGACAGCACGACGACGACCGACGGCACGGTGAACTCGGGCGGGCTCGTCGACGAGAGCGTCACGGGCACGACCTCGACCGGCACGGCCGGAACTGAGTCGAAAACGGGCACGAGCGGCGCGGCTACTGAAACCGCCGTGGGCAGCGACGCTGAGACGGCGTCAATGGCCGAAAGCGAAGTCATTACGTTCAAGAAGGGCCAAAGCCAGCTGACCACCGAGCACAAAAACAAGATTCGCAGCCTGCTCAACGCGTACAAAGGCACCAGCCTGATCGAAAGCGTGAAGGTCGCGGCGTGGTCCGACAAAGAATTCTCGCAGGACGCAAAGTTCACCTCGAAAGACCGCAAGCTCGCGACAGCGCGCGCGAAAGCCATCGAGTCGTTCATCAAGAGCGAGGTCAATATCTCGAG
>DASUEL010000460.1:0-7076 GCA_036275095.1 Bdellovibrionales bacterium | reverse complement strand
CCCTGCGAGGAGCAAGATCACCCCCGCCATGAATGAGCTTCGCGAGATACAACGCCGTCGTGTCGCCTTCGAGATCGGCGTCGAGCACCAGCACGATCTCGCGAACGGCCGGGCCTTCGCCGCGCTCTCCACGCTCGATTCGCTCCATCAGTTCATTGATGCGCAGATCGTCGGGGCCCACGCCCTCGAGCGGAGAGATGGCGCCTTGAAGCACGTGATAGCGGCCCTTGAATGAGCCGACGTTTTCGACGCGCATGACGTCGGGCGCTTCTTCAACCACGCAAATCAGGCTCTCATCGCGGTTCGGGTCTTGGCAAATGCGGCAGAGCTCGGCCTGATCGGTGTACGCATAGCAGTTTTTGCAGTTGTGAACGGTCAGTTCAACGTCTTGAAGCGCCTCGCGCAGAGCTTGCGAATACTCGTGGCCGCTTTTCAAGATGTAAAGCGCCAGGCGCTGGGCGGTTTTTTCGCCGACTCCCGGGAGCTTGGTCAGCTCGCCCACAAGTCTGTCGAGCACTTCAATTTGAAACGCCATCAGAGCATCCCCGGGAGTCCGAAGCCTCCGGTGAGCTTGTTCATCTCGGTTTCGCTCGTCTCTTTGGCGATACGAAGCGCTTCGTTGGTCGCCGTCAGCACGAGGTCTTGCAGCATCTCGACGTCGCCGGCTTTCATGACTTCTTCTTTGATCGACAATGACACGAGCTTATTGTCGCCATTCACTTTCACGGTGACGGCGCCGCCGCCGGCCGTGCCTTCATACTCGCGGGTGGCCAGCTCTTCTTGGAGCTTTTTGATTTTGGCCTGAAGCTGATTGGCCTGTTTGATGAACTGTTGCATTCCGCCCTGCATGCCCTTCATGAGTTTTCCCCTTTGCCGGTCGAGACGGTGGCCGTCTCGTTTTCTTTGATCGATTTGATTTGTGCCTTAAACGTCTTCTGCGCCTTTTGGATCAACGGGTGCGCTTCGACTTCTTTTTTGATCGCGTTGTTTTTGTCGCTCACTTTGCGCTGCGAGAGATCGTGCGGTGACTCCGCCTGACCCGAGTCGATCTGGTGGCACTTCAGCGTCAGCGAATAGCCCCAGTGCGTTTTGAGGTGCTCTTCGATTTCGCGCAACAGTTTCGGCTCGGCCAGCTGCTCGCACAAAAACTTTTTCTCTTTCGCGACCCCTAAAGTGAGCTCGGTCTCGCTCAAAAGCAGCGGTGCCACGTGCTCGAGTTTCGCTCCCAGCGCGGGTGCTTTGCGCCGGAGCTGTTGAACGAACTGCGCCCAGCGCTCGACGAGATCGCCGGCGGTGACCTTGGGCTTCGGCGCTGGTGCCGCTTTCGGGGCTCCCGTCATCGCACCGTTCGGCGGAATCGCGACCTTTAGTTTCGCGGGTCCCGCGGCAGGCGCGGCGGTCACACGTTCGGCCCAACTGCGCGGCTTGCCCGGTTGCGCGGCCACAGGAGGCGCGTCTTCAGGCGCGCTCACCGCTGCCGGCTCTCTCACTTCGGGCGGCTCCTCGTCGTCATCGGCATACATTTCGTTTGTGTCGGCGCCCGCGCTGGGCCGGCCTGAAGCCGGCGCCTGGCTTGAGGCCGAATGCGACGACGGGCCCGATGGCCGCTTGAATTCGGGTTTGGGTGCTGCGGGCTCTCGCGCGGGAGCGGGTGCTTGGCCGCTCGAGAGCGCGAAGAGGCTTTCGATGCGCGGAGCCTGGCTCATACGCAAAAGCAGCATCTCGAGCACGAGACGCGGATCTTGCGAGCGCAAAAAGTCTTGGCCGCCTTTGAGCGCCATATCGAACAAAAGATGAAGGTCTTCTTCGGAGAGCGAGCTCGAAAGCTTTCGCAAATGCTCGATCTCGCTGTCGGGGAGATCGACGACAGCAGGGCGCTCGCTCCCGAGCATTTTGACGATCAACAGGTGACGGATCTCTTCGATCAGCTCCTGCAAAAACACCTTCGGGTCGCAACCCGTGAAGTACAAGCGCTCAACGATCTGCATCGCCTTTTGCGGCGAGCGCTCCACCAGGCTCTCGAGCGTTTCGACCAGCATGGCGCGATCGGTGAGGCCGAGCACTTCGATGGTTTTTTGTAACGTAATTTTTGCGTCGGCGAAGGTGATGATTTGATCCAAGAGGCTTTGGCTGTCGCGGAGAGAGCCGTCGGCTTGCCGCGCGATCACCCAGAGCGCCTCGGGCTCGGCTTTGACTTTTTCTTTTTCGCAGATGGTCTGGAGCTGCTCCATGATCAGCCGCGTGGGAATGCGCCTGAAGTCGAAGCGCTGGCAGCGCGAGAGAATCGTGACCGGGATTTTTTGCGGCTCAGTCGTCGCGAAAATGAAGATCACATGCGCGGGCGGCTCTTCGATGGTTTTCAAAAGCGCGTTGAACGCGCTTGTCGAGAGCATATGAACTTCGTCGATGATGTAGATCTTGTATTTGCCCTGCGCCGGCATGTAGCCGACGGTCTCGCGCAACTCGCGGATGGCCTCGACGCCGTTGTGGCTCGCGCCGTCGATCTCGAGCACGTCGAGGCTCGAGCCGCTCGTGATCTCTTCGCACACGTTGCATTTGTTGCATGGAACGAAGTTCTTCGAGTTCGTGCACTTCAGAGTTTTGGAGAGCAGCCGCGCCGACGAGGTTTTGCCGACGCCACGAGGACCGGTGAACAAAAGCGCGTGCGGAAGCCGCTCGCTCTTCAGAGCATTCAGCAACGTCTGGCTGACATGATCTTGTCCAACGAGCTCTTGAAAAGTCTGAGGGCGCCAGCGCCGCGCAATCACCTGATACGACAAAAAAGCTCCGCAGTGATCGGAGTTTCGCTCCGGCGAAACCCCGGCAACCAAATAGGATTTTCGCTCTCGCGAGACCCTAGCATTCGGGTGTGGCCAGCGACCCCACATCACATAGTAACTTGGTACCGTTGCTTCCTTCCGGACCTGGCGGGTTTAGCAAGTCAGCTATTGCATGGGGGCTGACCACATAAAATCAAAACAAGCCAATGTACTGGAGGGCACCGTGTCGCCGCAAGCGCTTATCCAAAATATTTGTGGAAAAAGCATCGCGAAATCCTGATACTTCACGCGCATTTATTGAGGCGCGTCAAGCCTTCGAACTCGCCGCGCTAATCAGTCTTCAGCTCTCAGCCCTCGGGCCTCAGTTCGTCGGCGTGAAGAAGTCGTGCCCCGAGGGCTGGGGCCCGAGAGCTGAGAGCAGAGAGCAGAGAGCTGAAAACTGAATCGCCAAACGTGCCGTTGATCACCCGCCGAGTTACCTTTTTGTGAGAACGACGATGCCCTCCCGCTTGAGCGGCTCAAGCCCCCGTTTGCCGTAGAAATTGCCCTGGAATTGATTGAGCTGCGGAAAATAATAGAGCTGAAAGAGACCGTTTCCGCCCATCGTTTCGACCAAAATCGCGCCGTCAGACGCGGACTTGAAGTATTTGATCGTGTTGCCCTGGCCGGTCGTCGTCGTGCTATTCGAGTTACCGTCGCCGCTTGTAACGCGCATCACGAGTTGTCCCTTGATCTCGCCTTTCTCGTAGGTCGCGTTGACGAGCTCGAGGTACACATCCGAAGGTTTTCGATCTTCAAAGAAGTTGATCAGCCCCGTGAAGGTGCCGTTGATCATGTGAAAATGCTGGCGGCTGGTGCCGTCGCTCTCGCGCCAGGAGGCCTCCGGCGCGGGGAGAATGGCGTCATCTAACACCTTTCGAGCCTCTTCGTCTGAGGAGGCTCGAGACAAGTCTTTTCGAGAGACGGGCCTCGCCGCCGGCATAGGGCCGGGGGTGCCGGGCGCCGCAGCCGGGCTTGCGATGCGGAGTTTTTCGCCCGGTGTTCCGCGCTCGCTTTGCGCCGGCCCTTGCGGCGGTGAAGCTTGAGCGTTCTCGGCCGCCGCTTTCAGTTCGTTGAGCCGGTCGCCCGAGATGCGCAGGCCCAAATCGAGCAAAAAGATGTTCAGGATTTTCCCGAAGATTTCGTCGGCCTTTTCGTATTTGGCTCTCATGTCCTTCAGCTGAATGTATTCTTGAATTTCATTTTCGCTGAGAGCCTGAAATTTACCGCGGAGCTCGTCGAGTTTTTCGCCGCAGACACCCGGCTCGGATTCAGAAGGCGGACAAAGAGGGTTCTCCGCAAGCCGGGAGGTCGGCTGTCCGGCGAAAAACCCGATCACGAGCCCCGCGCCCAGCGCTGAGACTACGAATAAAGAAGATTTGTACGATCGCATTCTTCGGTCCTAATGCGATTCATTTCAAAAAACGAGTGAAATCCCTCCCAAATTGGAAGATTCTGCTTTCGAGATGCGCAGACCGATGTCCTATCTGCAAAAGCTGAAGCGCGCGATCAACCGGCGAACCGCGGCCCGGCAACAACCCGAATTCATGGACGTCGACGGGCGGCAAATCGAAGTCGTGCGCCGTCCTTATCGCAAGACCATGACACTTTCGATTCATCCGACCGGCCGCGCGCGGGTCGTAACCTCCCGTTCGATGCCGCAGAAGGCGATCCAGGGCTTCGTGCTCGAACACGCATCGTGGATCAGCGAAAAACTCGAACAATTCGAGTCCCTCCGGCGCCGTCATCCGCCCAAAGAGTTCAAAGACGGGGAGTCCTATCTCTTCCTGGGCGAGCCTCGTGAGTTGGTCTTGATTGCGGCGCAATCGAAGGTCCGCGTTTCTTGTCACCAAGGGACTTTCGTTTGCTGGTACCCGGCTTCGGGCCCCCGGCCCGGGGCGGCTGAAATTCGTGACGCGCTTCTTTTATATTACGAAAAAGAAGGGCGTCGGGTTTTGAAGGAGCGCCTCGATTACTGGTCGCATCAGATGGGTTTGCGGCCGGCGGCCGTGTCGTTCAGGTCACAGAAAAGCCGATGGGGCTCGTGTTCCAGCCGTGGGCGTATCTCCTTGAACTGGAAGCTGATCGCGGCACCTCTCGAAGTCTTGGATTACGTGGTCATTCACGAGCTTTCACACTTGGTTCATCGCAACCATTCGCCGCGATTCTGGAGTCTGGTACGCCAATTTGTCAGTGACCTCGAATCCAAAAAACAGTGGTTGCGGATCCACCACTATGACCTCGATTTTTTGTCGAAGACTTCGGACTTGCACACTCACCCCGTTCGATAATCGGGCCTCAATCACGACAAACTAACGCACCGAGGCGCGAGGATAAGTCCCTTGATTTACCTATGGATTAGTGAGATTTCTTGAAAAAATTTTGAGAAGCGCTTTCCGAATTGCCGGAAATTTCCCACACAAGCTTTTTCAATGCTTTTGAAAACAGGCTTTTGAAGACACGCGACTGAGCACGGCTCCAAAGGCGACAAACAAGAGCGACATAAGGGAGATCAAGTTTCATGCAGCAGAAGGAATACAACAAGGGTGGTTTGTACCTCTTCTTGTTTGGGACCGGTTTCGTTCTCCTGTTCTTCATCTATCTTTCGTTCATTCATCCGCACGGCTCACCTGATTACAAAGCTCCGGCGCCTGCGGCCGCGAAAGAATCCGAAACGTCTCCTCCGGCGGCTGCTGATGCGGCTGGCGGCGCGACAGCTCCCGCGCAAGGTGATCCGTGGGTTTCATCTCCCGATCGCATCGCGAAAGGCGAGGCTCTATTTCAAACGAACTGCGCGGTTTGCCACGGCCCCAAAGGCGGCGGCGACGGCGTCACGGCCAAATCTTTGAATCCTCCTCCGCGCAACATGGTTGAAGGCAAATGGAAGTTCGGCGGCAGCCCCTTTCAGCTTTTTGACCTGATCACCAAAGGCAGCCCTGGTACGTCGATGGCCGCGTTCGGCCACTTGCCTGAAGACGATCGCTGGGCGCTCGTGCATTTCGTCCAGTCCGTTACGAAAAATCTCGTCCCCGCGACCGACAAAGAAATCGAAACTTATAAAGGATCGAAAAAGTAGTGAAGCGACTGCTCGCTCCCGTTCTTATTGTGCTGACGCTCGTCTGCGCCGCAGGCGCCGGGCCCGCGTTTGCCGCGAAGAGCGCGCCGGGAGTGCCCGCCGACAAAATGCCCGACAAGCTCAAGGGCATCGGCATCACCGAACGCCTCGGCGAAAAAATCGACAAAACACTCACGTTCAAAGATGAGGCAGGCAAAGACGTTCAGCTCTCGCAATACTTTGTCGGAGACAAGCCTGTTTTCTTGAGCATCGTTTATTACGGCTGCCCGAATCTCTGTAACTACTATCTCAACGGGGTCTTCGACGTTTTGAAGACCTCGGAGTGGAAGGCCGGCAAAGAATTTACCTTCGTCGTCGTCAGCATGGACCCGACCGAAACGCCCGAGCTCGCGCAAGCCAAAAAAGAAACCTATCAAAAAGAGTATCCCGGTCTCGGCGAGTGGCACTTCCTCACTGGTAAAGAAGAAAACATCAAAACGCTCGCCTCGCAGGTCGGTTTCGGCTACCGCTGGGACGACGAGACCGAACAGTATGCGCACTCAGCCGCCGCGTTCATTCTCACGCCCGCCGGCGAAATTTCGCGCTATCTCTACGGAATTCTATTCGACAAGACGACGCTTCGTCTGTCGTTGGTTGAGGCTTCAAAAAGCAAGATCGGCACGATCATCGATAAGGTGATTCTGTTCTGCTTCCGCTTCGACCCTCACGCCAAAAAATATTCATTCTACGCTTATAACATTATGCGCGCGAGCGCCGGTGCCACCGTCGTTCTCTTGGGACTATTTTTGATTCCCTTCTGGCGACGTCAGCGGCGTGTTCAACTTCCAGGAAGAAGGGTTCGCGATGGCCGCGAACCCGGCGAAACTACAGGAGACGTCTAGCATGGGCAACTTCATGCCACCTCAGGCCTCAACATACGCGTCCGGCGTTGATGCGGTTTATTCGTTTGTGCTCTGGGCGAGTTTGTTTTCGGGCATCATCATGCTCGGAGGAATGTTCTACTTCCTCGTCAAGTACCGCCGCAGAACGAACAACGACAAGACCGCGTACATCACGCACAACCATACGCTTGAGTTCTTGTGGAGCTTCATACCGCTCGTGCTGTTCATGGCGATCTTCGCTTGGGGTGCTTGGGTTTACTATGAACAACGCGCGATGCCCGAAAACGCGCTCGAGATTCA
>DASUEL010000459.1:0-3599 GCA_036275095.1 Bdellovibrionales bacterium | reverse complement strand
GGTACTGCAGATAATGGCCGAAGAGGCCGCCCGCTACGCCTGCGAAGAACGCGCCGAGCACGAACGCGCGCACTTTCGTTTTCGTCGTGTTCACGCCCATGGCTTCGGCGGCGATTTCATCCTCGCGAACTGAGAGAAACGAACGCCCGTGGGCGGTACGCATGATGCGCCAAACGAAAAAAATCGTGATGACGACGAACGAATAGACCCAGCCGAAGCTTGAGAGCAGCGGAATACCCGAGAGCCCCCGTGCGCCGCCGACGGACTGCGTGTTCAGTAAAATCACGCGAATAATTTCGCCGAAGCCTAAAGTCACGATCGCGAGATAGTCGCCTTTGAGCCGAAGCGACGGAAGACCGACGAGCACGCCGGCGAAGGCCGCGGCCAATCCGCCAAGAATTAGGCTTCCGACGAAGATGGCCTGCCCGACGATCGGGTCGGCCATCATCTCGGGCGACATCACGGCGATATTGAAAGCGGCCGAGACGTAACCACCCACGGCCATGAAGCCCGCGTGGCCCATCGAGAACTGGCCCGTGAAACCGTTCACGAGATTGAGGCTGACCGCCAAGATAATGTAGATACCGATGTACTGGACGATTTGCATCGGATACGCGGGCATGGCCTGCTCGAATCCGACCAGCTGAAGAACCCATACCACAACAAGCGCGATTGCCCAGCCCGGCAGTGTTCGAAGGCCATGGCGGCTGATCTCACCGACATGTATTTCGGTCGTGTGCTGCTTAGGGTCTTTTGTGGTGACACGAGGTTCGCTCGTCGGCGTTGAGTCTTTCATCTCGTTCGCCTCAGACTTTCTCGCTGCGACGGACTCCGAGGAGACCCGTCGGCTTGAAGAGCAGAATCAAAATCAAAAGTGAAAACGCGAGCGCGTCGCGAAACGTCGGCATGCCGTAGCCGACGAGAAAGCCTTCGGCCAAGCCCAGGATCAGGCTGCCGACGAAGGCGCCGGTGACGTTGCCGATGCCGCCGAAAACGGCGGCGATGAAGGCCTTAAGCCCCGGCATGACGCCCATGAGCGGCTCGATCTTAGGGTAAATGAGACCAAAGAGCACGCCCGCGGCTCCGGCCAGAGCCGAGCCGAGCATGAATGTGTACGAGATCACCCGGTCGGTCGGAATGCCCATGAGGCTTGCGAGATCGTGGCTGAAGCTCACCGCCCGCATGGCGCGGCCGAGACGAGTTCTGAAAATGATGTATTGAAGCACGGACATCAACACTAGCGCGATCACGAACACGATCACGTGCAGCGGGCTGATGTTGAGCTCGCCGATCGACCAGTCGCCGGCGGGCTTATAGATTTGCGGGAAGTACTTGGGGTCGGAGCCGAAAACGAGCTGGCCCGAGAACTCCAGAAACAACGACACACCGACCGCCGTGATCAGAACGTTGATCCGAGGCGATCTGCGAAGCGGCCGGTAGGCAAAGCGCTCGATGACGAGACCGATGAGCGCGCACGCGACCATCGAAATTCCCATGACCGATACGAGCGCGAACACCGAAGGCTCTTGCGCGAAGCCGAAATAGCGGGTCGCGAAGAGCCCGACGAACGCGCCCAGCATGAAGACGTCGCCATGAGCGAAGTTGATCAGCTGGAGGATGCCGAACACCATGGTGTACCCGAGAGCGATCAGCGCGTAGATGCTCCCGAGTGACAGGCCGTTAATGACGTGCTGGAGAAACTCAACCATCGTTACGGATTAATCGTCGAAACGTATTTGAACTCGCCTTTTTCGACTTTCAAGACCACAGCCGGCTTCACCGCATTGCGGTTTTGGTCGATCGTGATTTTGCCGGTCACGCCCTGATACTCCTTCGTGGCCGCGAGGGCTTCACGAATGGCGCCCTTTTCGAGCGACGGCGCGCGGTTCATGGCGTCGATCAGCACTTTCGCAGCGTCGTAACCCATGGCCGCAAGACCGTCCGGGACCACGCCGTACGACTCTTTGAACTTCGAGATGAAGTTTTGCACGTGCGGAGATTTGTCTTCAGCCGAGTAGTGGTTCGAGAAGTAGGTGCCGTCGAGGGCATCGCCGCCGATCTCGTACAACTTCGGAGAGTCCCATCCGTCGCCGCCCATGAGCGGAACTTTGATGCCCAACTCGCGGGCCTGGCGGGCGATCAAACCCACTTCGGTGTAGTAGCCGGGAACGAAGATGCCGTCGGGCTTCTTCGCTTTGATCGCGGTCAGCTGAGCCTTGAAGTCGACGTCGCCTTCGCTGTAGCTCTGGTCAACGACGATTTCGCCGCCGTTCTTTTTGAACGTTTCGGCGAAGTAATCCGCGAGGCCCACGCTGTAGTCGCTCTTCACATCGCGTAGAATCGCGACTTTTTTGAGTTTGAGGTTGTCGGACGCGAACTTCGCCATCACCGTGCCCTGGAAGGGGTCGATGAAACAAACGCGGAAGATGTAATCGCCCTTCGCGGTCACTTCGGGGTTGGTCGAGGACGGCGTGACCATCGGAGTCTTGTTAGCTTGGGCGATCGGGGCCATGGCAAGGCTGCGTGAGCTAGCCACTTCACCGAGAATCGCGATGACTTGGTTTTGGTTGATGAGCTTAGTTACGGCCGTGGCCGCCTCATCGGGCTTGCCTTGGTTATCGACTGTGAGAACTTTGAGCTGCTTGCCCTTGACGCCGCCGGCGGCGTTGGCTTCTTTGATCGCGAGATCGACGCCGTTGTGGGTCGAAGTGCCGAAGGTGGCTTGCGAGCCGGTCATCGACAGAACTTCGCCGATCAGAAGTTCGTTCAGGCTTGCCGTTTTGCCACCTTCGCCTTGGGCCGCGGTGTCACCGCTTTTTTTCGTGCACGCGGCGGTCACGCTCAAAGCGACGGCGGCCACGAACAGCGAGGCTTTCTGTTTGAAAGTCAGTTCTTGCGCTCTCATAGAATAATCTCCGTATTCTTCGTACGATTAATGGAAAGCAGGCTCCCCGGCTCCTGCTCAGTTCGAACCTGGGGAATTCTTAGTTCGGTGCGGCGGAAGTGTCAAATAAACCCGTGGGGCTGACGAGACTTGGATGCTCGCGTCAAAATGTGAAGAAGGGGCTCAGAACGGCGGACCTGAGAGGATGGCCCAGAAGCTCGAAACCACCGCCCAGAACCAGAGCGCGACGCAAATTCCGGCCGCGAAAATCTTGTAGTGCCGGGCGAACCGCAGTGCCGTGCGGGAGTATTCGGGGGTCAGAGCCACCGTGGTTTTCGCGGTCACGACCCGCGCCAGGTACCAGCACCCTGCGGTGAAAAGAGCGAACGCAACCAGCATCAGTTGGACGGTTTCCATGATTCTTCATCGGCGGGAGTCCGTCTCAGCTTGAGACCAGACTGCGGTTCAAGACCGTGGTCGGGTCAGGCGCGCCCGGCCTTCGCGTACCAGCACCTCGGCGGGCTCGGGCCTGAGGTTATAATGGCTGGACATCGAGTAGCCGTAGGCCCCCGCGTTTCGAATCAGCAGAATGTCTCCTTGCTTGAGCGGAGGAAGCCGGCGGTCGTAAGCCAAAACATCCGACGACTCGCAAATTGGCCCTACTACGTCGTAGACTCGCGCGGGGCCCCCGCGCTTTTTGAGCGGAGCGATTTCA
>DASUEL010000458.1:0-3935 GCA_036275095.1 Bdellovibrionales bacterium | reverse complement strand
AGACACCTGTTTTTCGAGCATCAGGTGTTTCGCGCCCCACATTCCTATTTCTTCACCGTAAGTTCCGACTAAAACGAACGGGGTTCTCCAGGCGCGTTTTCCGAGGCCCTTAATTGCATAGAGCTTGCACAAGAAATCGAGTTTCACATCGGCCGCGCCGAGCCCGTAGATCTTGCCGCCCTTGATCGTGGCATTGAAAGGATTGCGATCGGTTTCGGTCCACAAGCTATAAGAGCCGGGGTCGACCGTGTCGAGGTGCGACTGCAGCAGCACCTCTTCGCCGGGGCGGCCCTCTTGCGGCCGGGCGATCAGGTTCGCCTGATTGACACCGCGTACGACGCCCTCCTGAAGCTCGACATGCAATCCAAACTGGCGGCAAAGCTCGCCGGCGAACGCCGCCGCCTGAGCCGTACCGTTATGCGGACTGCTATCGATCGATATCAATTTTCTACAGGCGTCGAGAAACTCCAAGCTCAGACCTAGCCCTTCGCTGCCTCGAGCACCGACTTCTCGATGATCCCTTTGGCGACTTTGATGTCTGCGTCGGTCAGCACCGCCGGCAGCAAGAAACGCATGCGGTACGGATCCCGCCCGCATGAGAACGCGACGATTCCGTTTTTGAACATGATCTTGAGCAAGTTGTTCACTTTGTCTTTCGATCCGTCGAGCGGCGTGACGGCCACCATGAGACCGAGGCCGCCCGCATCGCGCAGCAGGCCTTTGCAGGTCGTCTCGTTCAGCTCGTTGAGCATCGAAACGACGGAGTTGTGTATTTTCGCGACCTTTCCGTCGGCGCCGAAATAACCATCGTTCTCGAGCATATCGAGGATTTCGAGTCCGACGGATAAGGCCGCGCTCGTTCCTGCGAAGGTTCCCGCGATCAAACCGGGCTTTGGATTATACTCTTCAGTGTAAAGCGTCGCACCCACCTGAAGAATCTTCGCGACGGTGACGAGGTCGACGTATTTGCCGAGATCGAGCGCTTCAAAAGCAAAGAGCTCGCCCGTGCGCCCGAACGTCTGCACCTCGTCGAGCCAGATCGCGATGCCCTTTTGCTTGCAGAATTCGAGCATCGGAATGAAGTATTCGCGAGGCCCGACTCGGAAACCACCCTCGCCCTGAACGGGCTCGAACATGAACGCCGAAATATTGCCTTCGTGGCGGGCGACATGCTCTTTCAAAATGCGGAGCGAGTCCTCCGCGCTCCGCGGATTCTTAGAATCGTAGAACGGCACCCGCAGAACTTCGTTATAATTGGGCAGCCCCTCGCGGTATTCGGGGTTGTCGGTAATCTCGGCCATCATGGTCGTGCGGCCGGCGAACGCGCGATCCATTGCGAGCACCATGCGAGCCGGGGATTTCTTTTGCCGCGAGATTTTCAGGGCGTTCTCGTTCGCGCGCGAACCCGAGGTCGTAATCCACACGTGGCGCAGCCGCGACTTTTTGCTTGCGAGCTGCACGAGTCTTTGTGCGAGCTTGATGTATTCTTTGTTCGGCTGGAGATTGCCTTGGTTCACGATGTCAGAAAGCGAGCCCCGTATTGCGGCTTCAAGCAAACGCGGATGGCTATGACCGAACAGGTGAATGCCGATGCCATTGATCAAATCGAGCTTCACGCTTCCGTCTTCAAGCTCCACATAGGGCCCGCGACCCGCGCCAGTCCCGATGTACGGATAGTAAAGCGCCCGGCCCCTGACTTTTGCCGCGACCTCGAGCTGTGACTCCAAGTTCTTCGCAAGGTCGGACTGAGGGCCGCGCGGCTCGTTCACCGTCTGGCTCAGTCGCGCGACTTCTTGCGCGAGCTCCTTGATAAGCAATGAGATTTTTTGAGACGTAGAGATGCTATGGCCGGCCGTCACGATGCGCCCCTTTCCTGACTTTTCGACAAGTAAAGTTTGGACAATTCTAATACACCTTACTTATCATTTAAAACATGACTTCTCGATGGATTGTGCTCCTGCTAACTCTCATTCTCTCTAATTTTTCGCCCGTTTACATCCTGGCCGACGACCAAAATCACACGACGAATCAGACTTACAACGAGGCCATCGCGCTTTTTCAGCAGGGAAAGTTCGAAGAGGCCAAAGCCAAATTTGAGCAGAGCGTTCAGACGCAAGGACCCAACCCCTACTTGCTTTACAATTTAGCGCTTACCGAGCTGAAGCTCGGCAGAGTCGGACCGGCCCTAGGGCTTTGGCGCAAGGCGCTAGATCTTGATCCCGGCTTTGGTCGCGCTCGCGACGCGATCGAACACACAAATGAGAAGATGAAAATCAAAGAATTGCCGCACAAGATTACGGCTACCGAGACTCTCCGCAAAAAGCTGCTGAGTCATTTTTCACTCTCCGACTTCCTGCTTTTGACGGCCCTTTCCTTAGCCTCGGCGGGCTGGCTGGGTTTGTCGTACTTCGGCAGGCGCTTTCGAGCCAAGAAGGGCGAGGACCGGGCGCCCGCGTTTCCGGGCATCGCGCTTCTCTTAAGCCTGAGCTTCGTTGCGTTCGCGACGCTCACCGTGCTCAAAGCCGTCGACGAAAACCAGACGCGCGCGACCGTGATCGCGCCGAAGATCGAGGCGCGCGCGGGTCCAGGCGCCGAGCAGGCTAGTCTCTTCGAACTATTTGAAGGAATGGAAGTGATTGTGCGAGAATCATTGAAAACAGACGACGAGAAACAGTGGGTTCAAGTCACCTATCCCGGTGGCATGACGGGATGGATTCCCGCCGAAACCATGATGATCTCGTCGGGAGCGGGGACTTGGTGAACACGCTTTGGGACAATATCTTCAAGAAAGCCGAATTCGACCGCAGCGTCTCTCGCATCTTGAGCGAAAACAATCTCTTCAAAGATCTCACGAAACGCGAGCTGCGCTTCGTTGAAAACATCGTTCACGAGCGCCACTACCGCAAAGGCGAATTCATCTTTCAACAAGGTGAAATCGGCGTCGGCATGTACATCATCGCGAAGGGAAGCGTCGATATTTCGCTCTACGACAGTCAGCCGCTCGCGGCTGACGGGCAAAAACACGTTTTCGTCACCAGGCTAGAAGCCGGCGATTTCTTCGGCGAGCTTTCGCTGGTCGAAGATAACGGTCGCAGGAGCGCTTCCGCGATCGCGGCGGAAGACTCGATTCTCATCGGTTTCTTCAAGCCCGACCTGATCGAAATTCTGGACCGCAGCCCCTCGACCGGAGTGAAAATCATTTTCCGCCTGGCCGAGGTTCTGGGCCGGCGCCTGAAAGAGACCACAGACAAGATTCGTCAGCTCCGCAAAGAGCTGAGCGCGCTTCAACCTCAGTCACCCCAGTCGCAGCGGTAACCGATGGCGCTCGAGCATACCTTCATTCGAAGAGAGACCCGGTTCAAACTGTTGGCCGTCTTCACGATCCTCGCCATCGTCTTCTTGGTGCTCATCAAGGTCGACAACATGATGGTGTCGTTTCTCTTGGCATTCGTGATTACATACCTGCTCAACCCACTTGTGAACAATCTGGAGCGGCGCGGGCTATCGCGCTCAACCGCGATTGTCATTCCCTTCACGATTATCGGAGCGGGACTTGGTCTCGGCGTTTATTTGCTCTCTCCGCTCGTCGTCGCGCAGTTCAAATCGATGGGCGACGAGCTGCCGAAGTACATGACGGGCATGACCGACATCTTCACCCGCACCGAGTCGCAGGCCAAAGCGTTCTTGGGACCCGTGTTTCAGCCTTCCGCCGGCGAAAAGATCGTGGCGTACTTTCAGGCGCTCGCGGAGTCGATCATTCAGGGGCTTCCCGCGATGGCCTCTCAGCTTCTGACGACCATGATTCTGGCCCCGTTCTTCGCCTTTTTCATGCTGCGCGACGGGCGCCTCATCATGCGGCAGCTCTTGGCGCTGATTCCCAACAACTTCTTCGAGCTGGCGCTGAACCTGGTTTATCAAATCAACCAGCAAATGGG
>DASUEL010000457.1:0-5062 GCA_036275095.1 Bdellovibrionales bacterium | reverse complement strand
GCTGAGATGGACTCGAATCTGATGGGTTCTCCCGGTTTTGGGCCGCGCCTCGACATGCACGACTTGTCCTTTGGCGCCGAGCACCCGAAGCTGGGTCTCCGCGTAATCTCCGCCGGCCTTGACCGACTTGAATCGCATGCGGTCTTTGCCGGTCGTTCCCGCCCGGCCCAAATGATTTTTTACGGTCCATTCAACCGGCAGCTGCCGGCCTGAGAGATTCCACGAGAGCGCATGATACGTTTTTTGCGCGAGCCGCTCGGCAAACAATGCCGACACGCCTTTGTTGGCTTCCCGTGCTTTCGTGAAGAGCACGACGCCCGACGTATCGAAATCGAGTCTGTGATGAAGGCCGACGTAAGGCTGCGCCTTCTTGTCGCGCCTCGCGAGAAAGCGCTGAACCGCCGCGTACAAATGGTCGCGCGCCTGATCGAGCGTGGGCTGGGTCGGTATGCCAGCCGGCTTGTTGACGGCGATGAGCCACTGATCTTCGAAAAGCACGTCATTGTCGCGTACCTCGAAAGGTGGCTGCTGCGAGGCTTTGTCGCTGAACAAACGCTCGGGATCGATGATGACGTCGACGAGCGCCCCGACGATCAGCTCCTTCGAGGCGATACGAACCCGCTTTTGATTCAAGTACACCGCGCCCGCCATGATGAGCTTGCGCGCCTTCGCCTTCGACATGACTTGCGGAAGCTTCTCGCCGAGCGCTTGAGCCAGGTACGCGTCGAGCCGCGCGCCGCGGGCTTCGGGAGGAACTTTGAAGGAGAGCTTCTTTCGCATGGGCCTTGAGAGCTACTTCATGACTCGCGTCGATGCAAGTGACTCTTTGAGTCAGGGCTCGACAGGCGCGGCGGCACCAAGGATTCTCGTGGATAATGAACAACATTCCCACGTCTTTCACAAAAATGATGGGCATTCGGTATCCGATCATCGCGGCCCCCATGTTTCTAGTCTCGAACGAAGCCATCGTCGCGGCGGTCTCTGAAGCCGGCGGCATCGGAACGTTTCCGGCGCTGAACTACCGCCCGATCGACGAGTACAAGCGCGCCCTGAAACGTATGAAAGAGCTGACCAAAAAGCCGATCGGCGTGAACGTCATCGTCAATCACAGCAACCAACGGCGGGGCGAAGATCTAAAGCATGCCCTCGACGCGGGCGTGGAGCTATTCATCACCTCGCTCGGCAATCCCAAGGACGTCATCCGCGACGCGCATAAAAACGGCGCGAAAGTGCTCTGCGACGTCACCAATCTCGATCATGCGCTGAAGGTTCAAGACCTGGGCGCCGACGGCGTCATCGCCGTGTGCAGCGGCGCCGGCGGCCACGCAGGCCCGATCTCTCCGATCGTGCTCGTGCCGTGGCTCAAAGAGAAACTGACCATTCCGATTTGCGCTGCCGGCGGCATCACCGATGGACGACATCTTGCCGCCATGCTCGCGCTGGGCGCGTCGGCGATCAGTGTCGGCACGCGGTTCATCGCCTGCACTGAAGCGGGAGTGAACCAGGCGTATAAGGACGCGATCGTCAAATCGACGCCCGAAGACATCGTGCTCACGAAGCGCCTCTCTGGAATTCCCGCGAATGTGATCCGCACGCCCTATATCGAGCGACAGGGCACCGAGCTTCCGTTCGTCGTTGACTACCTTCAGACCAACAAATGGACTCGCAAGCCGGTGCAAGCGTTGATCCATTTGACCGGCATGAAGCGGCTCGAGGATGCGGCGGCCAAGCCGACGTGGAAGACGGTTTGGAGCGCGGGCCAGAGCGCGGGGCTCGTGCACGACATTCTCCCCGCCGCCGAAATCGTCCGGAACTTCGTAGACACATACG
Organism: Bdellovibrionales bacterium; assembly: GCA_036275095.1. Taxonomy (GTDB): domain Bacteria; phylum Bdellovibrionota; class Bdellovibrionia; order Bdellovibrionales; family DASUEL01; genus DASUEL01. The sequence continues at coordinate 3,232 of DASUEL010000457.1, read as the reverse complement.
CCGAGACCATGCGCGGTCTTCCCAAGGAGAGCTCGACATGATTAAACTTCCGCGGCTCAATCCGTTAACGCTGGCGAAGAAAATTCCGAATCAGCGCCTGAGCAAAACCGTGATGAACACGTTCTTGAACGTCGGCGTGCCGTTCAACGCCGGCTTAGGCTTGAGCGTGGAGGAGCTTTCGGCTGAGCGCGTGCGCATTTACTCTCCGCCGCGCTGGAAGCGGCGAAATCACCTCGGTGGCGCCCATGCGTGCGCCATCGCAGTGCTCGTCGAAGTCCCCGCCGGACTGATGGTGCTGCAGAAATATCCGCTCGAGAAATACCGGTTCATTCTGGGCGGTCTCACGATCACCTATCACAAGCAGGGCCGCGGCCCGCTCTACGGTGAGGTCTCGCCGCCGCAGGAGTGGCCTCTCATCGTCGACAACGGTGAAATTTGGGTCGAATTTCAGACGAAAGTGACCAACAAAGATGGAGAGCTTGTGGCGGAAGGCCACACGAAATGGCAAATCAAACCGTGGTCGACGGTGAAGTCGAACGCGCGCAAGTAATCGCCGCTGACACCGAATTTCGAAATTCAAAAGTATGTGCCGCTGACTTTCCCCGAAGAGAATTCGGCATTCGTGACACAAATATGTAACTTGCGGAAATATGACTTAAACTAAAAGTTTCGATGGTGGCATTGACGTTTTCCGTCGAATTAACATGTTAGTCATATGCAAATACCAGCGATTATACCCTTACTCCCTATTCGAAACGCGGTCCTCTTCCCGGGCGTGTCCATGCCTTTGGTGGTCGGCCGTGCGAAGAGCATGGGCGCCGTCAAAGAGGCCCAGGCTCAAGGGGGCTACATGGTCGTGGTCACGCAACGGCAGGCCTCGACCGATGATCCAACCAGTTCGGACCTCTACAAAGTGGGCACGCTCTGCAAGATCGAAAACGTCGTCGGTCTTGAAGACAACGGTCTACAGGTGGTGGTTACGGGTATTGCCCGTTACAAAATTAAGGAGTTCCTGAGCCATTCGACCTATTTCGCGGCTCGCGGAGAGACCGTGGCTGACGACCATGGCGACGACAACATTCGCCGCCTGGCGCTCTTCCACTCGCTCAAAGACCTCGCGAAAGAAATCCTGGCTCTGGTGCCGGGAGCGGAAGAGCCGCTAACCCGGTTGATCGATAAGCTCGATGACCCGACTCATCTGACGAACCTCTGCGCCGCGTACTTGAACATTTCAATCACGCAGAAGCAGAAGTTCCTCGAGAACGTGTCGATCGAAAGCCGCATGGAGATGCTGCTCGATCTGATGAAGAAGGAGCGCGAGCTCCTCCGCGTTCAAAAAGAAATCCGCGATAAAATGTCCGAGCGCATGAGCAAGGCTCAGCGTGAGGCCTTCTTACGCGAGCAGATGCGCGCGATTCGCGAAGAGCTGGGTGAAGACGAAGGCGCGGTTAAAGACGACATCGCCGACAAGCTGAGAAACGCCGACATGCCCGACGACGTCCGCAAAGTCGCGGAGAAAGAGCTCTCAAGGCTCGAAAACCTCCCCCAGGCCTCGGCCGAGTATCATGTCATTCGCAATTATCTCGATTGGCTGGTCGAGATGCCGTGGAAGAAAGCGTCCGAAGACAAGATCGACCTCAAAAAGGCCCGTGAAGTCCTCGATGAAGACCACTACGGCCTCGAGAAAGTCAAAAAACGTATTCTGCAATACCTCGCGGTCGCGCAACTGAAGAACAACCTGCGCGGACCCATTTTGTGCCTCGTGGGTCCTCCGGGCGTCGGCAAGACGTCGCTCGGCCAGAGCATCGCGCGAGCGCTGGGCCGTGAGTTCATTCGCACGAGCCTCGGCGGCGTGCGCGACGACTCCGAGGTGCGCGGCCACAGGCGAACCTACGTGGGCGCGATGCCGGGCCGGATCGCTCAAAGCATCAAGCGCGCGGGCGTGAACAACCCCGTCATGATGCTCGACGAGATCGACAAGCTGGGCGTGAGCTTCCAGGGCGATCCCGCGGCCGCCATGCTCGAGGTCTTGGACCCCGAGCAGAACAAGGCGTTCCTCGACCATTACCTCGACGTTCCGTTCGATCTTTCGAACGTGTTCTTCGTGGCGACGGCGAACGTGATCGACACGATTCCGGGCCCCTTGCGCGATCGCCTTGAGATCATCGAGATCTCGAGCTACACGACGATCGAAAAGCTGCACATCGCCGAGACCTATCTCGTGCCGAAGCAGCTCAAGGAGCACGGTTTGACGGCCGAGCAGGTTAAGGTGACCGGCGAGGCGCTCGAAAAGATCATCACGTACTACACCCGCGAAGCGGGCGTGCGTGAGCTTCAGCGCAACGTCGCCTCGGTTTTCAGGGGTGCTGCCGAAGCGATCGTCTCCGGCGAGCAAACGCCGCTCACGATCACGCCCGAGCGCGTGGTTCAGATCTTGGGGCCTGAGAAATTCTACCCCGAGGTTACCGAGCGGATCACGCGCCCCGGCGTTGTCACAGGGCTTGCGTGGACGCCTCACGGTGGCGACATTTTGTTCGTCGAAGCGAGCACGATGCCCGGAACCGGCCAGCTCAAGCTGACGGGCCACTTGGGTGACGTGATGAAAGAGTCGGCGGTGATCGCGCAAAGCTTGGTACGCGAGCAGATGGAGAAACTCTCTCCGAAGTTCAAGTACAACAAGCAGGACATCCACGTGCACGTGCCGTCGGGAGCGATCCCGAAAGACGGCCCGTCGGCGGGAGTCACGATCGTCACCGCTCTCGCGTCGATGCTCACGGGTAAAACCGTCGACTCGCAGTTGGCGATGACCGGCGAGATCACCCTGCGCGGAAACGTGCTGCCAGTCGGCGGCATCAAAGAGAAAGTGCTCGCGGCGCATAGGGCGGGATGCCGAACCATCATTTTACCTAAGCGCAACAAGCCCGATCTCGCGGAAATCCCGCCTGATGTGGTTTCGCAACTGAAAGTGCATTTCGTCGAGACGATCGAGGAGCTTTTCGAGATCGTTCTCGGCTTGCCACGGGTGAGCGAGTCCGTGCTGCCACCCCCTCCTGGCGGCTACGTCGACCAGGCCTCCGTGGTGAACTAATTATTAATTTTCATTCTACTTTGTTCATGACCGGGGGCCGAAAGGCTCCCGGTTCTTGTTTGTGGCCCGCCTTCGTGGTACCACCGCGCCGGTGTTCCTAACCCACGAGGCTAAAATGAAATCATTCGCACCCGTCATGCTGAT
>DASUEL010000456.1:0-8311 GCA_036275095.1 Bdellovibrionales bacterium | reverse complement strand
TGGCGGCGCCCGCTACGATTTTGCACCTCAGCTTCGAGATCGTCTGATCGTTGATGATCGCGCCCAGCGCGCAAGGCGCGAGAATATCGCACTCGGTGAATAGGACTTCATCTGGCGCGACGCTCTTCACGCCGTGCGCTTTTACCAGCGTCTTCGCCTTTTCGGCGTCGATATCAGCGATCGTGACGTCGGCCTGCTCGCGCACGAGAAGATTTACGAGATGTGCTCCCACGTGGCCCAGGCCCTGCACGGCGACACGCACCCCTTTCAGCGAGTCTTGGCCGAGCTTCACTTTCGCGGACGCCTTGATCCCCATGAGCGTACCCTGCGCCGTGAACGGGCTCGGATCGCCGGAGCCGCCGAGATTACTCGACGTGCCGGTTACCCACGGCGTTTCCATCAAAACGTTTTCCATGTCTTTCACCGACGTGCCGACGTCTTCCGCCGTGATGTAGCGGCCATTCAGGGAATTGACGAACTGGCCGAACGCGCGAAAGAGCCCTTCGCTCTTTTGAGTTTTCGGGTCGCCGATGATGACCGCTTTACCGCCGCCGAGATTGAGGCCCGCGGCCGCCGCCTTGTAGGTCATTCCGCGCGAAAGGCGGAGGACGTCGACCAGTGCTTCGTCGTCGGACTTGTAGTTCCACATTCGGGTACCGCCCAAAGCGGGCCCCAACGCCGTGTTGTGAATGGCGATGATTGCCTTCAGGCCGACACTTTTGTTGTAGCAAAAAATGACTTCCTCGTGCTCGCCGTACTTCTGGATGACGTCAAATGTCGACACCGGATCCCCCTTCGATGACGAAACGATTTTGTAGGATGATCGAGGATAGAAAGGTTGCCAGGGGCTATCAAGGAAAACCAAACGTGCCTAACGCGTCGTACCCTTTTACTTGAAGGCGTAAAGCACTGTGGCCTGAAACCCAGGATAGGAGGCCTTTTCGACGAAATACTTCCCTTCGCCGCGGAAAATGATGTCCCCCAAGCGATAGGCGACCCCCGCCAGAATCGAGATACCTATTTTTGTTTCCTTCAAATCGACGGGCTGGCCGCCAATGGTGGCTTGAAAGCTCGTCTGGGTCAGAAGCGGCCCCGCGCCAAGCATGACGGCGCCTGAAATGCCGCTGAAATTCATGACCGGAAAATTCAGCACCGATTCCAAATACAGTATGGAACCCGCCGGCGCCGTCGAGGAAACCTGCTGATAATAACTGGGTGCGCCCGAGTGATAGAGAAACGTGGTCGCAAGCGAGAATGGCCCGTCCAGGAGCCTGAATGGCATCGAGAACTGCGCTCCGAACGCGGTCATCTTTGCGATCAGCTCTTGCTGAGCGATGAGCTCCGTGAATTGGATGAATGCGAACGTGGGACCGATCGCCCAGCCCTGCCACGGCGGAAGCTTCGCTTTCGATCGTTCTTTGAGGACCCGGCCCGGGGCTTCGCCCCCTTTGGCCCTTTCGTTCTTACCTTCGACACTCACGTCGGTATCGGCGATGTAGCCCATCAGGCCTTGCTTGAACTTGACCCGGTAGAACGGCCCCGATTTCTTCGTCGAGACGGTGACCTTCCGGCCTTTCTTGAAGTAACCGATGACCGGAGCGTCGAAGTTCGCCTTGCGATATACCATCGCGTCGTCGTTCACCACGACACCCTTCTGAGCGGCATGTACCGGCCCAGCCAAAGCGAGCGCGGCGATGAATGTGAAAAAACGCGCAGGCGTGATCACGTGAAGCGGATTTTCCAAACGCGATAGAAGGCTTCGAAAACGATCATCAGAGACATTTTGCTTTCTCCAACACGCCGGTCTTCGAAAATAATCGGGACTTCCCGCCCCTTGAAGCCCGCGCGCAGCGCGCGATACTTGAGCTCCACCTGAAAACTGTAGCCGTCGGAGCGGATATTGTCGAGGCCAATAGCCTCCAGGACCTCCCGGCGCCATCCATTGAAGCCGCCGGTCCAGTCTTTCAGCGGGTATCCCAAAATCGCGCCCGCGTAGAAGCTCCCGCCGCGGCTCAAGAGCTTGCGACCGAGCCCCCAGTTGACGGTGCCGCCGCCCGAGACGTAACGGGAGCCGACGACGAACGGAGCTCCGCCTTCCAGTGTCTCCACGATTTTAATGAGATCTTCGGGACGGTGGGAGAAGTCGGCGTCCATCTCAATCAGCGCGTCGTAACCGCGCTCGAGGCCCCAATGAAAGCCCGCGATGTAAGCGCGCCCCAACCCCTTCTTCTCAGCGCGCAAAAGCAGATGCAGCTGAGGGAAGCGGACCTGAAGGCGCTCCACCTCCTTCGCGGTTCCATCCGGCGAGTTATCGTCGACGACCAGAATGTGAATACCGCGTCCATAGGACGCGATGGCCTCGACGAGCGGCGCGATGTTCTCACGCTCGTTGTAAGTGGGTATGATGACCAGGGCTCGCACGTCCCGCTTTCTCCCGCGTTGTTACGCTTGAAAGAATAGCCGAGCCTGCGCGCAGGTCAAATTCCAATTTTAGGGCTTGGGTGCGTGGCCTCAGTGAGAAAGGCGCCGATCAGCTCGACCGCCTGGGCGATGTCGTTTTCGGTGCCCTCGCAAATGACGTGTTCAAACGCGAAATCAACGACGCGAAGAGCGTCCGTCTTGCCGTTTTGAGCGCTGGCCAGAAGTTCTTTGATTTGTGCAGGACTCATCCATGAACCCCCTTTTGCCCTATCAACGGCTCAAAACGAGATACTCTTAAGGCCGGATTTACGCTTCCGGCTCCGCCGCCGGTTTTCGCCGCGAGCGCCGTACCGGCAGGTTAATGAACGGCTTCGTCGAAAGAATGTAATTTGGATCGGCTCGACGTCGGTCGAGGTGCTGTTTCACCTGTTCGGCCGCGCGCGCGGAGTTTTTACGGTACAAAACCGGATCGAACCCGCAATAAGGGCACGCGATCGAAACGCGCCAGCGAAGCTGAACGATGAGCTCTGCGGCACCGAGAAGAAGCCCGAAGAAGATCAGCCCGCGGGGATCGAAGTTCTGCCACACGATGAACGTCAGGAGCAGGCCGAGCACGAGACACGACACGACGTCCGTCCAGGACACATGTACTTTAGTGTAGACGTTCCGCTCGCATTTGCAAAAAGCACAGAATCTTTTCTCGACTGCCGCCATATTTCTCTCTCAGTATGACAGAATTCGCGAGCCGCACAAATGGCGAAATTTTGACTCGCGCGCGAAGATAAAATTGATAAACTGATTTTGCATGAAGAAGACGCCGTACAATCTCACCGCAATTTTCGCAGTGGCCCTCGGTTTCGCCCTCTCATTCTCGAGCGCGCGAGCGGCCGAAGACGATGAAATCGGATACGATACTTTGGTCAAGGAGCTGAGCGCTGAGTCTCCCGGAAGCGGCGACATGTTCGCCAACGTCGAGATTCACTTCGGCGCCGCCCTTGCCAACAGCATGGCGACGATCGTGCCGAAGGGCGGCTCCACGCTCTACTCGGCACAGCGAGGCGTCCAAGCAAGCCTCGGCATCGATCTCTTCTCGAGGCACTGGCTCGCCGAAGGCTCCTTCATAAACTACATCGACCGCAAAATCGACGAGTACGACGTGCGCCTGAAAGAGTTCGACTTGAAAGTTATCTATCGTACGCGGCTCGACGGCTCCATCGGCATGCGGCTGGGCGGAGGTCTCGCGGCCCGCTACCTGACGCTTGAAACCGGCGGTGCTTCTGAAACATTCACCACGCCGTTCACCGTCATTTCAGGCGGCTTGGAGACATATCTCGTGAAGAACTTCAGCCTCGGCGCCGAAGTCGCCGCCCGCACCACGATGACCTACGAAACCCCGGACCACAGCGCGCTTGATTTGACACTGCGATTCGACGGACACTTCTGACATGAGCACCCCCGGAGCGGCGGTTTGGCAGAATACGAAGTCACGGCTCCGGGACATTCTGACGTACCTTCCGCTTTTTCTCCGCTCGCCCGTTGCCTCCATTCAACGCGTGCCTGACTGGGATTTCGTCAATGCCCTGCTGCTCCTCGTCCTGATCACGATTCCCTCGGGTATCCTCGGCGGCATCTTCGCCCGCAACATCATGACGATTCTGTGGGGAATTTTTCTGCTCCCGTTCATCACGGTGTTCATCACCGCGATACTGGCCATCGGTTTCTATTACACATTCATGGCGCTCTTTCGGGCCCAGGTCGACCCGGCAAAGCTTTTTTTGACCATCGTGCTCGCATCGATTCCGTTTTTGGTGCTGCGGATCCTCGTCCCCGTCATTCCGCTCTTCTCCCTCATCGGCGTCGTTTTGTCGGCGGTTCTACTCACCGTCGGCGTCACCGACAACTTCAACCTCCCGAAGCAAAAGGTCTTCAAGCTCATGGGCGGGCTGATCGCGGTGTTCTTCATTTTTTGGATCGTGCAGACAATTCAATCCAGCCGCCGCAAGACTGACTATTCGAAAGAAATCCCCGCTGAAACGCTTCAGCAGCTCAAAGAAGAGCTCGAAAAAGAAACCGAGTGACCACGCCCCGCCGCCCTCAGCGGCCCGTGCTGCCGAAGCCGCCGGAGCCGCGCGCGGTCTCCGTGAGCTTTCCGGTTTCGACGAGGACGGCCTTGAAGACCGGGCACAGCACCAGCTGCGCGATGCGATCTTGATCGTCGATCAATACCGTTTCTTGCCCGAGGTTCGCGAGTATGACTTTCACTTCGCCCCGGTAATCAGCGTCGATAGTGCCGGGGCCGTTCAAAACGGCCATCCCTTTTTTCGAGGCCCACCCGCTGCGCGCGCGCACTTGAAGCTCTAGGCCTGGCGGAATTTCGAACGCAAGCCCCGTCGGCACGAGCACGCGCGCCCCAGGCTCCACGCTCAGCTGCGTGTCTTGGAGCTGCGCCCGCACGTCGAAACCGCTCGCGTTTTCGCTCTCATATTCCGGCAGCTCGCCTCGAAAATGCGGAAGTCTTTTGACCGAAACCCTTATGTTACGCTCAAACATATTCGCGGCAAAGCTCCTTAAGCCAGGGCAGATGCCGGCGCGTGCCTTGCGGCCCAAGAACCAGCACGCCTTTGCGGTGCAAAGGGACTTTCTTCTTCAGATAATTCGCCAGAGACCGGCTGTCGGTGGCCTCGACCTCCGAGACGATCTCCTCGACGGGGCGGTAGCGCCCGAACACCATTTCATTCACGCCGAGCGAATTCATTCGGCTTTCGACGTCGTCGGAGCCGAGCAAAATCCCGCCGCGCACCTGCGTTTTGAAGAGCTTCAGCTCGGAGTCGGTGATGCCGTTGCGGGTGACCCGGCTGAGCTCCGACAAGATCAGCGTCAGCACCTGCTTGAAATTCTTCTCGCTCGTCGAGGCATAGATGTTGATGAGTCCCAGATCGATAAACGTGTTCATGCTGCTGTAAATCGAGTACACGAGCCCGCGTTTCTCGCGAATTTTCTGATACAACCGCGAGGTCATGCCGCCGCCCAAAAGCGCGTTGAAGATGAAGCCGTCGAAACGCGTTTGATCCAAAAAGCTCGGCGCGGGCAACCCCACTAAGATGTGAACCTGATCGGAGTCTTTCTCGATGATGTCGCAAAACGGCTTATAGCGCGCTTTCTCGGTCTTCACCGGCCGTGCGCGGCCGCGATGCCTCCCGATCGTCTTCGCAAGCGTGTCGACGACATGTTGATGGTCGAGCTGGCCCGCAACACTTATGACCAATCCGCGCCCGCCGTATTTTTGAAGATATTTGTCGCGAATCTGCGCGCGCGAAATGCTCGAGATCGTAGCCTCGTTGCCTAGGATCGGAAAACCCAGCGGAGACCCCGCGAAGTACCGTTCGAAAAACGTGTCGTAGAGGTACTCCTCGTAGTTCTCCTGGGCCGCCGCGATCTCCTGCAAGATCACGCCGCGCTCGAGCTCGAGCTCGTTCGGCGGAAAGGTCGCATTGAGCGAGATATCGGCCAGCACGTCGAGACAGAGCCCCAGATGCTCGGGCAGACTCAGCGTGTGGTAACAGGTATATTCGCGCGTGGTGAACGCGTTGAGCTCGCCCCCCACGGCCTCGAGCGCGCGGGCGAGCTGAAACGCCGAGCGGCGTCTCGTGCCCTTGAAGACCATATGCTCTAAGAAGTGTGAGATGCCCATCTCGTGGGCTTTTTCGTGACGGGTGCCGGTGTTGACCCAGACGCCGCACGCGACGGCGTTTGAATGAGGGTTCTCCTCAGTCACCACCGTCGCGCCGTTATCAAGAAGGGTCTTCTTGAATCGCGTCACTATCGGCTTAATCGCGGCTCAAAAGCGCCTTGCGGGACAGCTTCATTTTGCCGGTGCGGTCGATGTCGAGAACCTTCACGTCGATGACATCACCTTCTGAAATCGCGTCAGTCACGCTACGAATACGCTCGTGCGCGATCTCGGAGATGTGCAAAAGCCCCTGCGTGTTCGGCAGAATTTCGACGAAGGCACCGAAATCGGTGATCTTCACGACGCGGCCGCTGTACACCTTGCCCACTTCGGCTTCGGCGCAGATGTCGTTGATGATCTTCTTGGCTTTCGCGATCGACTCGCTGTCGGCCGAGAAGATGTTGATCGTTCCATCGTCTTCGATGTCGATCTTGACGCCCGTCTGCTCGATGATGCCGCGGATGACTTTGCCCCCGGGGCCGATGACTTCACGAACCTTATCCGGCTTGACCTTCATCTGTTCCATGCGAGGCGCGAACTCGGAGATCTGGCCGCGCGGCTCCTTCATGACCTTCTTCATCTCGTTCAAGATGTGAATGCGGCCATCACGGGCTTGCTTCAGCGCCTGGTCCATCAGATCGAAGTTGACGCCTTCGATTTTGAGATCCATTTGCACCGACGTGATGCCTTTGTCGGAGCCGGCCACTTTGAAGTCCATGTCGCCAAGGTGATCTTCGTCGCCGAGAATGTCAGTCAAGATCGCGACGTCGTTTTGCTCTTTGATGAGACCCATCGCGACACCCGCGACGTAGTCTTTCACCGGAACGCCGGCATCGAGGAGCGCCAGCATGCCCGAGCACACCGTGCCCATGGAGCTCGAGCCGTTCGATTCGAGAACTTCGCTCACGATACGAATCGTGTACGGGAATTTCTCGAAGTCCGGCAGAACCGCTTTGATCGCGCGTTCGGCCAGGAAACCGTGGCCGATCTCGCGGCGGCTTTGACCGCCCATGCGGCCCGTCTCGCCCACTGAGAACGGCGGGAAGTTGTAATGCAGCATGAACTTTTTGGTCACCGTTCCGCCGAGCGCGTCGATCATCTGCTCGTCATCGCTCGAGCCGAGCGTGACGGTGCCGAGAACCTGCGTCTCGCCGCGGGTGAAAAGACCCGAGCCGTGCGTACGCGGCAAAAGCCCGACTTCACACGCGATCGGACGAACCGTTTTGGTGTCGCGGCCGTCGATGCGGACTTTCTTCTTGAGAATCATCTCGCGGGCGCCACGATACTTGAGATCTTCGATGATGAAGCTGAGCTCTTTTTTGCGCTGCTCGAGCAAACCGTCGTCGTCAATACCCGAGAGAAACTTCTCTTTGGCTTCGGTCTTCGCGGCGTCATACGCCTCGTAACGCGCGTTCTTTTCGCGCGTGTTGAGCGCGGCTTCGATCTTCGGCTTCAAGTACGCTTCGACTTCGGCGCGGAAGCCGGTTTCAGGCTCGAACTTGTTGAATGAGCGCTTGGCCTTCGCGCCCGTCCTTTGACGGAGCTCTTCTTGGGCCTCGCAAAGTTTAACGATGATGCCGTGGCCGAACTTCAGGGCCGCGAGTAGATCAGCTTCTGAAATGTACTTGCTCTCGCCTTCGACCATCAAGATGCCGTTCTTCGTTCCGGCAACGACGATCTCCATGTCGGAGGTCTCAAGCTGCTTCGGCGTGGGGTTGGCGATGAACTCGCCGTTTACGCGGCCGACTTGCACGCTGGCGGCCGGGCCGTTGAACGGAACGTCGCTCATGTGAACGGCAGCCGAGGCGCCGAGGCTTGCAAGCGAAGAGAGCGCGATCTGTCCGTCAGCACTCATGACCGTCGCAACCACTTGCGTGTCGTGGCGATAGCCTTCGGGGAACAGCGGGCGGATCGGACGGTCGATCAGACGCGCCGTCAGCGTCGCTTCGTTCGTCGGGCGTCCTTCACGTTTGAAGTAGCCGCCCGGAATTTTACCGGTTGAATAAAAACGCTCTTGGAACTCGACCGTGAGCGGAAAGAAATCGACGTCTTTCTCTTCTTTCGATGAAACCACGGTGACGAGCACCATGTTGCTGCCGCAGGTGACGAGCACGGAAGCGTCAGCTTGCTTCGCCAAACGGCCGGTCTCCATCACGATCT
>DASUEL010000455.1:0-3425 GCA_036275095.1 Bdellovibrionales bacterium | reverse complement strand
CGAAAACGTCATTCAAAACCGAAGCGATGTAGTCGCGCCCTCCAAGACGAAGTTTTTGCGACGAAGCCTCCAAAAGGCCCGGGTCCACCATCGATGATAAATCGCTCTCCGCCGCAAAGCGGAGATTCCCCGGCCCGCAGGCCACCGCCAAAAAAAGCGCTACGGCTCCCGTCAGCAGCTTAAACCGCTTCATGAGCCCTCCTTGTTTCGCGCGAGCTCGATTTTCGTCTCAAGCGGGCCGCCGGATTTCAGTTCGACGAGGCTTCCGTTGTTCGAGAGAATGGGCTGCACGCGCAAAAGATGCGCGATCGTCGATGTCGAGTGTCCGATCGTGAGCTGCTGATTGGCCCCGTCCACCATGACGGAAGCCGCGGCTCCCCAGGTGCCGTCGGCGTAGGGCGAATCCAGCACGGTGTTGCCGAGCACGATCGGCCGATCGATCACGCCCGAAAAGAGCGACGTGCAGTTCGCCATCCAGCCGTGATCGGAGCCGGACTGATCGTTGCGCGGATTGCGGCTGAACTCCGCTCCGATTTGAACGACGCTCTCATTGAACAAGTTGTTCGACTTGAGAACCGAAATGAACTCGTACAAACACGCCGAGAGACAACGGTACAAGAACGAGTTCAAGATTACGCTCAAGACCGAGCCGCCGAAGTGTTCGTCATAGCCCCAGGTACCGGTCACGTTGCTTCCGGCCGTCGCGGGCGCAGCACGATCACGAAGATCCTCGAAGTTCAGATTCTGAATGCTGCTGCTACCGAGCGAGACCGAGCTGCTCAAGCCGTTTTTGATCAGATACTCGGCGACGGCGAAGCCCGCGGCCAGATTGCCGGGGCGGCTGTCGGCGCGAAGCACGGTGCGCACGTCGGCGTTTCGAATGAAGCCTTCTTGCACGCTCGTTTGCGGCGTGTAGCCATTTAGCACGATGAGATCGGAGTAGCGCACGGGCCGGTCGGTCACTCCCGGAATCGGTTCGGCCGCGCAGCGCTCGATCAGGCCCTGATATTTCGTCAAGAGCGTTTGATACTCGGTTGAAACGTCGCCGATGCCTTGGCGAATGAGACCTTCCGCGCTCGACCGCACCGTCTCGAGGCTTGCGGCGCCGGCACCGCTCGACTTGGCGTATTCTCCGAGCGAGCGAAGAGCCGCGTTCACCGCGACGTCCATCGCCTGCCGCCGCGAAAGATAGCCCTCGGTCAACCCGTCAGACGTGCGGCTGAACGGCCGCAGAATACGGCGAAGCGGATCGTTAAAGCTCGAAAGACTTACTTGCCCTACGCCGGTTCCCGATTTGAATGCGCCGTTGGGACCGCCCGGCAGGCCGACTGCCGGCAGCGGCCGGCTCGACACGTCGGCGACTAGGCCGTTGAGGCTGGGAGCCGCCGCCGACGGCCGCACTTGTTTGTCGTTGTTGTCAGGGTGCCCGTCCATGCGCATGTTCACGCCCCTGATCATGAGCATGTTGTCGAGCAGCTCCGCCATCGGAACCGAGCCGCCGCCCACGCGTGGAATGGTTTGGCCCCAAAGCGTGGGCATGTCGAGCGTCACGCCCCGCCGAGTGACGGAGAGGGTATGATACTCGGGCGCGCCGGCGTTGGTACCGGTACCGCCGAATCGCGTGTTCACATGCGGGTTCGCGAGAATCGCCATTGCGCTCGGATACGGCCTGAGCGGCAGATCCCAGTACCAGCGCGCAGGGCCGCCGTTCAAATTGACGTAAATGTAGTTGCGCGGCTGAACCCCCGTCGTGGCCGCCTGCGCTTTCGCGAAGATTCCGTCGACGAGACCCGCGAGCAAGACGTCGACGGGGCCGTTCAAAAAGCTCGCGCCGCCGCAAACGCCGATCATGGAGAGCGCCTGCCTGCGCGTGACGAACGGTGTTTTCGACTTGCGGTTGTTCATTGGGAGCCTCCGTCCCCGGGCAGCCTGAGATTCGAGCTCCGGTAAATGTCGCTTTTCAAAATCGAGTGAATGAGAAGCTTGAGGCTTTGATGCCGCTTCAGCTCCGCCGCGAGCTGCGTGACCACGCGGCGATAGGCCGCCTGCCCGCTGGAGAGCGCGGGTTTCTGCGGGTCGCCTTCGTCTTGAAGGTTCACGCCGATACCGGTGAAAAACTGCAAGTATCGCGAGGCCGCGCACACATAGAGGTCGTCAGCTTCGGCGAGCGCTCGCCCCAGCTCCGGCACGCTCGCCACCGGCTTGTTGATCAGCGTTCCATTGTAGCTTCGGTAGTACAGGTTGCCGTTTGTGGGCCGGCGGTAAAATTCGTAATCGTCGTCGACCGTTCCAGTTTCAGGCGCGCGGTCCGTGGCCCACTGATAAATGTGCGCGGTTGCGACTCCACCCGACGTGCGAAACGGCACGGGAATGAACGACAGGTTACGCACGACACCCGCGAGCGGGTCGATCGTCGCATGGCACGCCATGCAGTTCACGTTTCCTCGAAATGGCGGCGTGCTCGGGCCCAGGCTCCCCTGCACGTGCGCGATCGCATCGGAGTTTCGCACGGCCGGCAAGTCGCGGCACAAAAGATCCTTCATGACCGCCTTCGACCAGCGGCGCGCGAGCCGCAAGCCTCCGTTCATCGGAAGCGAATCTGGCCGCCCCAAGTTCAGAAGCAAATAACTCCGCGTGCCCGCGATGCCGGCGCCGAACGACTGATTGAACGGAATCGTCAGCGTCGGGCTGATATAGCGGCTATTGAGATAAATGTCGGTCGAGGAGTTCACGGTCTTGTTGAGCTTCTCCGGATTGAGCGACATACGGCGCACGCCGAGAAGCTCACCCGTCTGAACGAGCAGCGCGTCCATCGTGACCGACGTGTCGCCATTGGGCGCCGAGCGCGTCTTCAAGCGCTCGTTATCGGCGAGCGCGCTGTCGCGGATGGGCCCGCTCGCGCGCAAAGCCTCCATCGCCTGGTCCGAGGTCGCAACCTCCGAATAGGGCACCCCCTCGGTCAAGAGTGCTCGCGTGACATGCAGAGCCGACTCCGCCTCATCGTAAAGCTGCGGAGTACGCGGATAAAATTCGACGCCTTCGGGTATGCCGATCAGAATGTCGTCGTTCGGAAACCAGCTTCGATGAAGATCGTTGAACGTCTTCAGAATACGGCGGCTCGTCTCATTATCGGCCGCCAGCCGCCCCTCGGCTGACCCGCTGGCCACGAGCTGGGCTGAGTTCAAGACCTGCAGACAAGCATCGGCGGCGCTCAAGCGCCCGCTTATGACTTCACCACGCAGCGGGTGCGCGCGCGGAAGACGGGTCTGGGTGATGTGCGAGTAGCACCGGTTGAACAAGGCCAACTCACCTAGCGCCGACGGCTGTTGAGCGTATCCGCGCTGGGCCGATATCAAAATGAACAGGCCGACTAAACCTTTCACGATTTTTATCAAAATTCGATTTTGAATTTTGCCCCCCAAACA
>DASUEL010000454.1:0-2222 GCA_036275095.1 Bdellovibrionales bacterium | reverse complement strand
GAAGGCACGACTTATTATATCAATAGTTCTTTGCAGCGGGACATTCCCTGTGAAGCGCCGCTGATGGGCACGAAGCGAATCGAGGAAAAAGTCGGAACGCCCGTACAATGCCGCGGTGGTATCGCGGTTCGCATTGGGCACGACTCGTTCGAGTTCGTGCGCGAAGTCGCGCGCTTTTGTGACAGCACCGCGCGCCCCACTCCGACCGTGGTCGCGAACGCACTCGTGCTCACTCAAATCAGCGCCGACCCGGGCACGGGCCGGGTCGAGCTCGGCGGCTCGCTTTCGAAGCCTTCACGAATGGGGGTCACGTTCGACTGGGGCGATGGCCTCTTGAGCGCCGGTGGCTTCCCGCAAACGCACATGTATTTCGACACCGGCAAAGTGTATACGGTGACGGCCTCGGTCATTTATGACGATGGCACCTACGATCGAAAAACGCTCGGCATACAGTGGGTCTCGCCGACGACTCCGGCACAGCCCCGTTACTTGACTTCGTTCGCGGGCATCTCCGACCCGGCGCTTGGAAAGGTAACGCTTTCTTCGAGCTTTACGAGCGGAAAATACGGAAAACGCGTGACCGTCGATTGGGGCGATCAAACGGCGCCGCAGGTGCGCGAGGGTGCGGCTTTTACGACTTGGTTTCACGAGTACGGACGAAACATGGCCAACCGCCGGTTCGTCATCGCGGTTCGCGCGGACTATCACGATGGAACGGTCGAAATTAAATATCACGAAATCGTTTTTCCTTCGACGGCGCCGGTGTCGGGCGGCGGAACGAATGGTGAAACCGCGCCCACTCCGTATCAAACGAGCCGGCTTACGGTTCAAGTCATCAATGCTAAAACGGGCGCGCCGCTTTCGGGAGCTCTCGTGCGATTGATCGGCTCCAACGGAACGCCCGGACAGTACCAGCTGCCGACGGATCAGAACGGCATCGTCTCGGGCCAAGTGCCTCACGGCAGCTACAGCGGCTCGGTCACGCTCGAGGGGTTTCAAACGTACACGGCTCCGCTGACGCACAATCAGGATTTCTCCGTGCAAGTACAACTCACACCCGCGGCGCAAGAGCCGGCACCGACGCCCGCGCCGACGCCCGCTCCCACTCCGGCGCCTCCAGCGCCGGCCCAGGAAAGCGTGCTGACGATTCGGATCCTCAATGACTCGACCGGTATGCCTTTGCAAGGCGTGCTCGTGACTCTCACCGGAATCAACGGCAATAGCGCGCGCTATGTGCAGACGACCGATGCCAACGGCGTGGTGAGCGGCTCGGTCCGCCACGGCAGCTATGACGGTCGTGCGGAGCTTGCGGGCTTTCAGGCCCTGTCGAGCACGCTGACTCATGCGGCTGCCCAGTCGATCACTGTGCGAATGGTGCCTACGGCCGCGCCGCCGGCACCGACGCCCGCGCCGACGCCCGCTCCCACTCCGGCGCCTCCAGCGCCGGCTCAGGAAAGCCTGCTGACGATTCGGATTCTCAATGACTCGACCGGGATGCCCTTGCAAGGCGTGCTCGTCACTCTCACCGGAATCAACGGCAATAGCGCGCGCTATGTGCAGACGACCGATGCCAACGGCGTGGTGAGCGGCTCGGTCCGCCACGGCAGCTATGACGGTCGTGCGGAGCTTGCGGGCTTTCAAGCCCTGTCGAGCACGCTGACTCATGCGGCTGCCCAGTCGATCACTGTGCGAATGGTGCCTACGGCCGCGCCGCCGGCACCGACGCCCGCGCCGACGCCCGCTCCCACTCCGGCGCCGACTCCTCCGCCGGTTCAGTCGGGCCCGATCTCGCTCTGCTTTGTCACGGGCACAGGTGCAGGCGTCCCCGGTATCAACATATCGAGCGGCTCGTTTTCCGGAACGACGGATGGCAACGGATGTGTCGGCACCGACGCCGCATTCGGAACCTACAATGTGACGGCTTCGGGTTACGGCCAGTCGGTCTCGCTGACGCTCGTGCATGACCGCGCCGGCAAATCGTACGTTTTCAACGTTACTTCAGGTCAGCTCTCATCGAATTGAATCCCTAACGGGCGGGGGCTCGCCCCCGCGACAATAAACCCCGCCCGTTTTTCTAGTGCTGAGCCGTCTTACCTCCCGCACGGAATCGAACGCACATCATAGGCGCTGCCCACAACGTGAATTCGTCCTGCCGAATCTGTTTCCACTCCCGATGCGGCGGAGCTGGTATAGGTCGCGTTCATCCAGACGTAGTCGTCGAC
>DASUEL010000453.1:0-4738 GCA_036275095.1 Bdellovibrionales bacterium | reverse complement strand
AGACGGAATCGCGATGGCGTACCGGGCCGGCGCGCGGGTCGCGAACCTAGAGTTCATGCAGTTTCACCCGACGTGCCTTTATCATCCGAAGGCGAATACCTTCTTGATCACCGAAGCCTTGCGCGGAGAGGGCGCCGAGCTCATCAACGCCAAAGGCGAGGCCTTCATGAAAAAGCATTCGCCGCAGGGCTCGCTCGCTCCTCGCGACATCGTCGCCCGCTCCATAGACGCCGAAATGAAGAAGTCAGGCGCCGAATGCGTGTATCTCGACACGCCGAAGATGGACGCCGAGTTCATTAAGAACCGCTTCCCCAGAATTTACGAGCGTTGTCTCGAGCTTGGGCTCGACATCACGAAGCAACCGGTACCCGTCGTACCGGCCGCCCACTATCTCTGCGGCGGAGTCGTCGTCGACAAATGGGGACGCACCGACGTCCGGCGTCTCTTCGCGATCGGCGAAACGGCGTGCTCGGGCCTTCATGGCGCGAACCGTCTTGCTTCGAACTCGCTACTAGAATGCGTGGTTTTCGCCCATCAGGGCGCCGAGTACGTCCGCGCTCACCGTGACGAATTCACGCCGAAAAGCACGCGCGTACCCGAATGGATTTACTTCGGGAACCACGATCAAGACGAAATGATCGTGATCAACCACATGTGGGATGAGATCCGCCACTTGATGTGGAACTACGTGGGCATCGTACGCTCGAATAAGCGGCTCGAGCGGGCCCACACTCGCATTCGCAATCTTCTCCACGAAATTCAAGATTACTACTGGAACTTCAAGGTTCACTCCGACGTGCTCGAGCTTCGCAATCTCGCGCAGGTCGCTCATTTGAGCATCGCCTGCGCCCTCGAGCGCAAAGAGTCCCGAGGGATTCACTACAACCTCGACTATCCGCCGCCGGCCCGGCTT
The DNA here is from genome assembly GCA_036275095.1 of Bdellovibrionales bacterium. Taxonomy (GTDB): domain Bacteria; phylum Bdellovibrionota; class Bdellovibrionia; order Bdellovibrionales; family DASUEL01; genus DASUEL01. The sequence continues at coordinate 3,825 of DASUEL010000453.1, read as the reverse complement.
CCACCGAAAGACACGATCATCTCGCCGAGCACGTTTCTCTGGTAAGAGCCTACCTGCGATTGCAGATCAGCAGATCGTGAAGATCGGCGAACGGATCGCGCAGCGGGGTTTGGCGCCACTGGGGACCGCGCGAGGGCTCGGGGTGATTGGGGTACTCGTTCGGATCTGCCGGGTGAACCGGCGGAGTCGAAGTGTTAGCGCGCGGGTTGAATAAGTAAACGAAACCGAGCTCTTCTTGCGGGGTCATGTGAATGCGCATGGGGCACCTCTTTCTTTGCCCAGTATGACAAGGCTCCCGAAAAGACAGGTTAAAAAAAATGAAGATGCGTCTCAGCTGCGATTAACCGGCAGAATTTCATGTCAGAGACAATCTTCGTCATATCGTAATTTCAGTGTTGTACGCGTCATTGACACCCTCAAATCGTGAGAGAAAATCACGGTCATGAATCGAGTCAATGTGTTCTATGTTGCCGCCGCCGCGCTCGTCGTGGCGGCATCGTTTCTTTTGCTGCCGGTGACTGTTTTCGAAAGCGTGACGGAGGAGTCGCAGATCGCGATCGACGAGCTCGCCCGAAGTACCGGGCTCGCCTGCCGTGTGCGCGGGCCACCTGTTTATAAATCACTCACGAAAGGCGTGTTCTCTCCCGACTTGTCGGTGACCTGCGCGTCGACGAACTTCGCGTTCTCAGACGGCCGCGACGGAACTTCGAAAGACGATTTCGGAGTGGAGCTGTTGAAACGTTACCGCGAAGACGCCGAAGCATTCTACGCTCGCACGGGACTCACCATCGGCCTCGCGGTCTCGGGCTACGGCTACCTTCCGCTGACGTGTTACCGCCCGGCGGTCTTGGTGAAAGGCAGCCGGCCCGAGTGGCACGTGTGCCGTGGCGACGTCGAGTCCGGCTGCAACTACGGCGACTGCGAAGCCGCCGCGTTTTGAATCACTTGGTTTTTACGTAGAAGTTGCGGTAGCTCTGGCTTTCGCGGCTGATCTGAGAAAAAGGCGTCCGTTAATTAGGGCTTAAAGGGAACTTCCGACGTACCCACCGTACCGGTCAGAACGAACTGGATATCGCTGCCCTGGATGAGATTGAGCGGGACGTTGAACGTCACCAAATATGGAGTGGAAAACCGCGTGTGATGGGGGTACTTGCGCTGCAAATCGGCAAGAAGCCCGCCGGTGCGGATCGCCTTACCCTCGTACTTCATGCCGCCCGTCACGAGGTAGATTCTCCAGAGCGAGCCGGTCGTTTCAAGATTGTCGTTTTCGTTTTCAGGCGTAAAGAAGCTCAAGAATATTTGGGTCTCTTTAGCCGCGCTCGTTTGAATTTTGTCGCGCTCGGTCTGCGCTTTCTCCCGGGTCCATTGAAAATCGGTGGCTTCGACTTCGACTTGCGCGTTTTGTAGCTCGGTCGTCAGCAGAGTCGCGTGATATTCGAACGCGAGGTTGAAACCGTCATAGAGCTTTTTGCCTTTGGTGTGTTTTTCGACGAGCTCGACGTATTCTTTGTCGCTGATCGCCGCCTGCGGGCGGTCGGCGGTCGTGGTGCACGCGATTTGAATCGCGGCTAAAAGTACGAAGAGGAGTCGGCTCAGCCCCGGGATCATGCCTGAAGAATATCAGATTTTGTGATGAGAGTCCTAAACTCGAGACCCCCAGCTTCGATCTTTTCGCGCGCGCCCTCCTCGCGATCGACGCAAGTGAAAACGCCCTGGACTTCCAGCCCGGCTTCACGCGCCTTGTCGACGGCCTTAAGGCTGGATCCGCCGGTCGTGACCGTATCTTCGAGAATGAAAATACGGTCGCCCTTTTTGAAGTTCTTCAAACCTTCGCACCATTGCCCGAGGCCGTGCCCTTTCGGCTCTTTGCGAATATAAAGCGCGAGCAGCGGTTGTTTCCAGCCTTGGATTTGCGAGCTGAGAGAGACTCCCGTGACGATCGGGTCGGCACCCATGGTCATTCCGCCCACGCCTCGGAGTTTGCCGTCGAGGCTTCGAAGATTTTCGCACATGAGTTGTGCCGCAAGCTGAACCCCGCGCGGATGCAGCAGCGTCACGCGCATGTCGATATAGAAGTCGGACTTCAAACCCGAAGCCAGCGTGACTTCGCGTTTTTCGTAGGACAACTCACGGATCATCTTCAGAAGCTCGCGTTTTACTTCCATCGGGCCAGCCACTTTCTCAAGTCTTGGTAGACGCGGTTACGTTGGGTTTCATTGAAAATCTCGTGCTTAAAGCCCTCATAGAGGAGCCACTCTTTGTCTTTCGAGCCGAGATTGTCGAAAAGCTTGCGGCTCGCTTCGCGATCGACGACGCGATCTTCTCCTGCTTGCTGCAGCAGAGCCGGAAGATGAATCGTGTGAGCGTTCTTCAAGACGAACTCGGTATTCTCGAGCACCTGAAGATACAAAAGAGCGCTGGAGCGATCGTGCCGAAGCTGGTCGCGTTCGTACTCGGCGATGACGTCGCGGTCGCGCGTGAGATCGTTGAAAGCGACTTCGTTGTAGAGTGTAAAGGTCGGCATGTATTTGGCGAGAACCTGCGCCGCTTTCTTTTTGAGTTCGGGTACGCGAAGCGTGAGGCCCATTAGCGGTGAGCTCAATGCGAGCGCGGAGACGTCGAGCGTACCGTGCTGAAGAAGCGCGCGGAGATTCACCAGCCCGCCCATTGAATGCCCGAGCAGAATGATCGGCGGCTTCACCGGCAGCGTCTTGAGATGCGTGATGAAATGCGCGAGGTCGTTCGTGTAATCGGCGAAACTCTCAATGACACCGCGATTGCCCTCGGAGCGGCCATGCCCTCGCAGATCCCACGCGTAGATCCCCCACTGACTTTCGCTCAGCCCTTTCGCGAGACGATCGTAACACTCGGAATGTTCGCCGAGGCCGTGAGTTACGACCAAGGTCCCGACCGGTTTTGATGGAAGCCAGGACTGGTAGAAGAGCTCGAAATCTTTGTGGCCTCTGAAATAGCCCTCAGTCCTTTTCATGGGGCTTATTCTGATGACAAACTAAAAGTGGGTCAAGGTATACTGAGGTCACCTATGAGAGCGCTCTTCATCGCATTGCTTCTTGTCGCATCGCCCGCGTTCGCGCAGCAGCCCGAGCTCGAGAAGAAGATCGGTTTCGAGTGGAGCGTCCACACCGGCCCCCTGCTTCCCAACCAAATCGAACAGGTCACCGAAATCATGCCGATGTGGGGCGCCCGCGTCGGGTTTCCGAACCGGAACGCCTTCGTCGAGGTCGGCGCCACGTCGGCCCGCGCCTATGGCACTTCACTTTACAACGGCCACATCAGTTATCGCGGCGACATCACCGTCGAGAGCTTGACCGGAATTTTTTACGCCGGCCTCGATCTTTACCACATCACGCCACCTGAGCAATCCGCCCGCACCGAAGGCGGCGGCCACATCGGCGCCGGCCTCATGACTTTGATCGGAGACGTCGCCTGGTTCCGCGCCGACATGAAGTTCAACATCAATCCCGGTACGGCGCTGTACATCGGATTCGGGATTAATTTTCGGCTGCCCGAGGGACAGGATGCCGGAGCCCCTCAGCCGCAATAATCGCGTTCTGCTTATTTACCGTTGCCCCCCCGCCGGCGGATCAGTTTTCGGCTCTCCGCTCCCGGCTCTCTGGCCCCTGTTCTCCGGAGCTTGGCTCGCCGATTGAACACTGTTTCAATGTGCTGAAGAATTTCAGAACTTACCAAATCGCGGTTCAGATTTACCGCTTGGCTGAAAACGTGCGAGGGGCAAAATATTTGACTGACCAGCTCCTTAGATGTGGGTCCAGCATCGTACTAAATCTGGCCGACGGGAGCGAA
>DASUEL010000452.1:0-2770 GCA_036275095.1 Bdellovibrionales bacterium | reverse complement strand
GCCACTTCATTCGTGCGCTCGACGCGCCCTTTGTAACGAAGCGTGCAGGTCGGGCCACCGCCTGGAGGACCCCAGCCGCGGCACGGGAACGTGGCGGTATCGCCTTGTCCGTTCCAACGGTAGGTCACTTGCAGCGTGTTGTTCGGATTTCTTTCGCAGAATTGAACGACGGCCTCGTTCACGCGTTGTTGGCACGCGCTGAGCGACCACTCTTGGGTCGATTGCGTGCGCCCTGCGAAGTCGAGACGGCAGGTGTTGTTGCGGCGATTGTATCGATCGTCATGCCGGTCGTCGCGGCGGTCGCGACCAAAGCGATCGTCGTAGCGATCGTCACGGCGGTCACGCCCATACCGATCGTCACGGCGGTCACGCCCGTACCGGTCGTCGCGTCCGTAACGATCATCGCGTCGGTCGCCCCGGCGATCGCCTCTGCGGTCGTCACGCTGGTCGTCGCGGCGATCATGATGACCCGTGCCCGGCCGGCGCCACTGCGCTTCAGTAACGCTCGATACGCTCATCAGCGTTACCATTCCTAAAATAAATAACTTCATAGAGTACCCCCTGGATTGGTTCCGTTCGGAGATTTGCAACGTGCATACCGGCGAGCAAGACGCCTAACTGCGATTTTTTCGATTTGAAGGGGCCGTTCCGAAACCGAGAGCCAATACGCACCCCTTGGAGAAACTAAATTTTATTTATTTAGGCTCGGTTTGCGACCTTGGCCGTAAGCGCTGGCGCTCGTGACAAAATGTACTTATTTACAAGGTTTACATAGGTCTTGCGCCTACAGGGTAATTTCCGTTACCTGGTGTTTCCCCATTTCCGACAGATTGGCGGTTCGAATCATGCTCCGTGAGCTCAGCCCAAGCGGTCTCCCGTGCATTGGAGATGTCAGGTGGGGCAGCCATTTTTGCCAGTTCTATAGTACCAAACACGATCTCGTGGAGACGCTCGTCCCGTATTTCAAGGCGGGCCTCGAAAATAATGAGTCGTGCCTGTGGATCACTTCGGAACCCTTTCGCGCCGAAGACGCGCGGCTTGCGCTGAAGCAAGAGTTCCCGCGCCTCGCCACCGCTGAAGCGAACGGCCAAATTCAGATCATCGATTATCAAGAATGGTACACGCGGACCGGAAAAACCGACGCTGACTCCGTCCTGGGCCTATGGGTCGCCCACCAGGAGCGGGCTTTGGAGCGCGGTTTTAAGGGCCTGCGTTTGACGGGCAATACGTACTGGCTCGAGCGCGACGACTGGAGCGGATTCGAGGATTACGAGCGCCGGGTCAACGAAACCTTCAAACATCACCGCATTATCGGCCTTTGCTCGTATTGCTTAGAGCGTGTTCATGCGGCCGGGGTCGTCGACGTCGTCCGCAATCATGAGTTTGCTCTCGTCCGCAGGCATAACGATTGGGAAGTGATCGAAAGCGCGCAGCTCCGCCAAGCCAAGCAAGAGCTAAAAACTCTCAACGAAAAGCTCGAGTCGCAAATCGGGGAGCGAACCAAGGCGCTCATTGCCAGCCAGCGAAAAATGGAAGTGGTTACGAACGCCGTGCCGGTTCTCATTTCGTATCTCGACAAGGAATATATCTACCGTTACGTCAACGACGGCTATGTCGAATGGTTCAATCTTCAAAAGTCGAAGATCATCGGCAGGGCTGCTTATGAAATTCTGAGCCCTAACGTATTCGCCAGTGTTAAAGGTTACGTCGATCGCGCGCTGGCGGGCGAGCGAGTCCGGTTCGAGATGCTCCTCGACTATCCTTCGGGCGAAAGATATGTCGACGTTCAGTACGTTCCCGATCTGGATGAGCGCGGCGAAGTCCAAGGTGTGGTTGCGCTCGTGAACGACATTTCGGAAAAACATAAATCCGAGCAGGTGCGAAACGAGCTGCTCAGTCGCGTTCAGGCCGCCGCGAAAAGCCGGGACCAGTTCTTGGCCACGCTTTCACATGAACTGCGAACGCCTCTGAACGTCGTCATGGGTTGGGTGCAGATGCTCAAAGGCGAGGAGCTCGACCAGGCGACGTACAAGCAGGCGCTCGAAACACTCGAGCGCAACGTCATGATACAGAAAGAGCTGATCGACGACTTGCTCGACGTTTCACGCATCATTACCGGTAAACTCGCGTTCGATCTGAAGCCGATTTCGCTCAAGGCCGCGGTCGACTCCGTCGTCACGTCCATGATTCCCAAGGCACGAGCGAAAAACGTGAGAATCGCGCTAGCTACGGATGAGGCGCTGCCTGTTATGGGCGATGAGCTGAGGCTTTCGCAGGTCGTCTCGAATCTGCTTACGAACGCGATCAAATTCACGCCTGAGAATGGCCGCATCGAAATTTCACTCGAGCGGGTGGGCTCCGAGGCAAAGCTGATCGTGAAAGACTCCGGCCAGGGGATCGACGGCGATTTTCTGCCATTCATTTTCGAGCCTCTCCGGCAGGAGGACATGGGTACGACCCGTGAGCACGGAGGACTCGGATTGGGCCTCGCGATCGCGCGGTACATTGTCGAGCAGCATGGAGGAGCCATATCGGCGCGAAGTGAAGGCCGCGGCCTTGGCGCCGAGTTTACGATCACAATTCCGTGTTTGAAGTGCGAGGCTCCGGCAGCCACATCCGACGATTCGGTCCGGCCGCCTGCAAACGAAGAGCGCTTCGCGGGGATCAAGATTCTGGTCGTCGACGACTCACACGATATTCTGGCCTTGTTGGAGATGTGGCTGAAACGGGCCGGTGCGATCGTCGAGACCGCCGATTCGGCCGCGGGGGC
>DASUEL010000451.1:0-2196 GCA_036275095.1 Bdellovibrionales bacterium | reverse complement strand
CGGGATTTTACCATCAAATCGTGGATTTTCTTGAGGAGCGCGGGCTCGAGTTTGAGCGACGGCAAACGGGTCTTTCCGTTTTGGGACTCGGTACGTACGCCGTTCTTTCCGGCCTGTTTCGAAGCCCCGCCTTTACGCGCGGACTTCGCGGCCGCGCCATTCAGCGCGCGGCCTGGTTTTGCCTTAGAACCCTTTGATTTCTGTAGTTTATGACGTTCCAACACGCGGGACATTTATAACCCCCCGCTAATGGGGCTGCAAGCCCCATCACTCTTGGCTGACAAGTTTTTGGGCGGGGCCTTGGAGCGCAACCAGCTCGGCGAGCACATTGGTCGCCTCAACGACATCGGCCCGCTTGAGGTATTCTTTGCGCTTTTCTTCCGCACTCAGCCGGCCTTTCTTTTTCTTGTCGTCTTTCTTTTCTTTGTCGTTGCTCTCTTTTTCTTTGAGAACATCGGCGATTTTCAGAGGTTTGCTCTTCTCGGCTTTGGCCTTGGCCAGCTCCTTCAGAATCTTCTGGAAATCCGCATTGGCAGCCACCCTCTTTTCGGAGTTGGCCTTCAGTTTTTTAACGATTTCAGGGTCAACCTGGACCCAGGCGTCCGGTCCTTTGGGCACATACGCTTCTTTGGAGAGAAACGGCGCGAGCTTTCGGGGCGGGAGCGAGTAATCGAGGCTTTTCTCGCCGATTTCGTCGGTCGAGTACGGCCCGGGGAGCACCATATCGGAGCTCACGCCGCGATGCTGGGTGCTTTGACCGCCGGGGATGAAATACATGCCAACAGTCACCTTGAGCGCCCCCAGCTCGTTGGGAAGCGGAATGACTGACTGAACGCTGCCCTTTCCGAACGTGTGATCGGCGCCGACGATGACCGCGCGTTTATAATCTTGGAGCGCGCCGGCCACGATCTCGGAGGCCGAGGCCGTCAGGCGTGAGGTCAATATGACCAGCGGGCCATTGTAGTCGACGGCGGCGTCCTCATCGGCCAAGGGCTCGATGTTGTCGCTGGAGCCTTGGGTTTCGACCACGTTACCGGTCTTGAAGAAAAGGCCCGCCATCTTGACGGCGTCGTCGAGGCTTCCCCCTCCGTTGTTCGATAGGTCCAGCACGAGGCCCGCGACGTTTTTTTCGCGCGCTTCTTTGAGGAGGCGCTTCACATCATTCGCGCTCGAGCGGCCGCCTTTTTTGCTGGAGGCATAAAACGACGGCAGATCAATGATACCGATCTTCTTTTTCTCGCCGCCAATCTCATTGTCGATGTAGGTGATCTGCGCGGCCTCGTCTTCAAGGTTGATCTTGTCGCGCTCGAGGACCACGGAAAAGCGCTCGTTTTTCTCGCCGCTCTGGCGAAGGATGCTGAGCTTCACCTTCGTTCCCTTTTTGCCGCGAATCTTGCGGACGACATCTCGAAGCGGCTCGTCGATCACGGGCTCCATCGCGCCGTTCTCGCCCTGGCCGACCGCGATGATCTTATCTTGCGGCTCGATCAGGCCCGAACGCGCGGCCGAGCCGCCCGCGATCACGTTCTCGACGACGGTGTATCCGTCTTGCGAGCTGAGGGTCGCGCCGATGCCCTCGAGCGAGAGCCGCATTTGAATTTCGAAATCCTCAAGCACGTCTTTCGAAAGAAAATTCGAGTGCGGGTCGAGAGCATTGGCGAACGCATCAAGGTACGATGCATAGATGTCTTCGGTTGAGAGATTCGCGAGGTTCTTGAGACTTCGGGTATAGCGGCGCGCGAGCTGTGATTTCGCCTCTTCCGGCTTCATGCCCGAGGCGATGAATGTCGCGTATTGAAAGTGCAGGTACTGCTCCTGGAGTTTCTCCGCCTCCTCTTTGGTTTTCGGGTAATCGCGCTTCTTGGCATCGACCACGATTTCGAGCTCAGGCCGGAACTTGAATTTCGGGCCCAAGTACTTTTCGGCGTACTCGGTACGCTCCTTCAGGCGGTTGAGAAACAGCTTGTGAGCGTCGAGAATTGCCTGACACTTTTCTTGTTTCGTATTCTCGAAGATGTCTTTCAATAGGCCTTCGACCTTTTTGACGTCTTCTTCGAGCATGTAAAGCTTCGACGGATCGAGCTTCTCGATGAACTGCGTGATCACGCGCTTTTCGAGGTTCGCGTTGTAGCTCTTCTGGGTGAGATGCTGGTTCAAATAGCCTTTGGTGATATGAAACAGATGCAGGCACGAAAG
>DASUEL010000450.1:0-3116 GCA_036275095.1 Bdellovibrionales bacterium | reverse complement strand
AATTACATCGAATTGCGACGCGAACTCGAGACCGATTTCGAATTCAAGACGCAGACGGATACCGAGGTCTTGCTCGCAGCTTTCGAGGCCTGGGGCACGGGCGCGCTCGACCGCCTCAACGGAATGTTCGCACTCGCGCTCTACGATCACATAGAAAATTCGGTTTTGATCGCGCGGGACCGATTCGGGATCAAGCCGCTATATTATCACTTCAATGGCGAAACGTTGACATTCGCTTCCGACATCCCGCCATTGTTGTCGCAAGTCGCGCGCATCGAGCCGGATGATCAAAGCATTTATGACTTTCTGGTATTCAATAGAACCAATCACACGGAGAACACCTTCTTCAAGGGAATCAAACGCCTCCTCCACGGACATTATTTGCGGTACATGAATCAACGGCTCGAGACGGTTCGCTGGTACGACCTAGCCGCGAAAGCCGAGACCCCCTTTAGAAACGGAGAAGAGTTCATCTCCCTCTTTGACGACGCGATCCAGCTGCAATTACGAAGCGACGTACCGGTCGGCGCCTGCTTGAGCGGCGGACTCGACTCGTCGGCCATCGTCTCGATGATCGCACGCGGCCAAGAGGCGAAATCCCTCCAGACGTTTTCCGCCGTTTATGGCACTGGTGAAACAGGTGACGAATCGGGATTCATCGACCTGTTCCGGGGGCGAGTCGGCGCGATGCATTTCGCGCGGCCCACCTCGGAAACTCTTCTCGCTGACCTTCCGGGCTTCGTAGACGCAGTGGTGGAGCCCCTCCCCGGCACTTCGGAATACGCGGAATTCAAAGTTATGGAGCTCGCGAAAAAACATGTGACGGTGCTGTTGAACGGTCAGGGTGCCGATGAGCTGTTAGCCGGGTATCTTTATTTCGCCGGTTACTATTACAAGGAGCTCGCGAAGAGCGGCCGCGTGCCGACCCTCGTCACCGAAATGGCCGCGGATTATCGGCGTCACCGCAGCCTTGAGGGTATTATGGCGTTTGTATTCTTCAGCCTGCCTTCATATTTGAAAGAGCGTTTGCGACGCTCCGGCCTCGGCGTCCTCAATAGCGACTTCGCGGCTGGCCACTCCGCGTCCTCCGAGATCACCCGAAAGCTCTTTGACTCTCCGAACCTGCACCAGTCCTTTCTCGATCACTTCGAATATAAGTTCGAGCACCACCTTCTGTGGGCGGACAAAACGGGCATGGCCTTTTCACTTGAAACGCGCTTCCCGTTCTTAGACCATAGATTGGTCGAAAAGCTGCTCGCGCTGCCGTCGGAGCAGATCATCAAGAACGGCGAGAATAAGTACTTTCTCAGGGAGGCCATGGCCGGCATTCTGCCCGAGGCCATTCGTGGCCGGCACGACAAGGTCGGATACGAAACGCCCGAAAACAAATGGTTCCGCACGGAACCCTTCGCCAAACTCTTCCGCGAGACGTTTAATTCGAAAGTATTCCGGGATCGCCCCTATTTGAACGCTGACAAGGTGAATTCGAAGCTAGAAGCCCATCTGAGCGGGAGCCAGTCACTGGGTAATGAGCTCTGGAAATGGCTTCATCTTGAGCTTTGGTTCCGCCGCTTTATTGAACGGGGCGCATCGTGGCGCGCCGAGTAAGCTTGTCAAGCGAGCCAAACCTCACTAAAAATATTGATTTTAAACTGGAATTTCATGGCACTTAAGTCCGCCGGCCCAGCCCAAGTTTGCTCCCGCTGCGTGATGGACAGCACCGTCCCCGAAATTCGTTTCGGTACCGGCGGCGTCTGCAATTTCTGCAGGATTCACAACGCGCTCGCGCGCGATTTTCCGACAGGACCTGAGGGCGAAACGATTCTTAGCCAGCAGGTCGCGCAAATGAAACAAGCGGGACATGGCCGGAAGTACGATTGCGTCATCGGGGTTAGCGGAGGAACAGACAGCTCTTACCTCCTTCATTGGGCAAGCCAAGCCGGGCTTCGCGTTCTGGCCGTACACATCGACAACGGCTGGAATTCAGAGCTCGCGGTCCGCAACATCGAAAAAATTACGAGTAAGCTCAACATTGATCTCGTCACGCTCGTTTTGGATTGGGAGGAGTTTCGCGACCTTCAATTGGCCTTCTTCAAATCTTCGATTCCCTGGGTGGATGGCTCCACCGACGAGGCATTGTACGGTGGCCTTTATCAAGTGGCCGCTAAAGAGGGTATCAAGTTCATCCTCACCGGGGCCAACTTCAGAATTGAGGGCAAGGTACCAACGGACTGGACGTACACTGATGCCCGAATGATCAAAGCCATCAGCCGACGGTTTGGCCGGGGCCGCCTCAAGACTTTTCCGCTCCTGCCGATTCACAAATACCTGGAATACGGATTTATCCGAGGAATCAAAACCGTCCGGCCGTTCTATTTTATGGATTTCCGGAAGACCGACGCCATGAACCTGCTCGAGCGGGAGTATGATTGGAAATACGCTGGCGGCCACCATCATGAGAATTTCATCACCAAGTTCGTTATCGCGTACTACATGCCAGTAAAGTACGGCATCGACAAACGAAAGGTGACCCTCTCTGCCCTCGTGCGGAGCCATCAGCTTTCACGGGAGCAGGCTCTGCGAGAGCTCGAGATTCCTCCTTACGACACTGCCGCGATAGAAAACGATTTAAGATTTCTAACGGAGAAGCTCGAGATCACGCGTGAAGATTTCAACGCCATCATGCAAGCTCCTCTGAAAACGTTCAGGGATTTTCCGAGTTATTATCCTTTAGTTCAGCGGTTCCGTCCCCTCGCGGAGCTCGTGCTCAGGAGAATCATGCCCTTTCGTCCAACGACTTTTCATGAAATGGACGCGGCGGAAGAAGGCGGCGCTCTATGAGTCCCGCCCGTATCGTGTATGTGCCCATCGTCGCCGATCTCTTTCACTACGGGCACCTCCAGGTTCTGGAATTCGCGGCTAAAAAAGGCGACCACGTCGTCTGCGGATTGCTTACCGACGAAGGCGTTTTGACCTATCGTAAGCCGACAATCACCAACTATCGGGAGCGTCACGCGGTACTCGCGGCTCTAAAGTGCGTTCACGAAATTCTCCCTCAACACAGCAAAGACTCTACGGACAACCTCCGTCTCCTTCACGAAAAATACCCCGCCGCG
>DASUEL010000449.1:0-4254 GCA_036275095.1 Bdellovibrionales bacterium | reverse complement strand
CTCGCACCGCGGCCCCGGCTACCGGCGCCGCGCCGGCTTCAGGCGCACCCGCGGCTGGCGGCACTACGGCCCCCGGAACGACGGCCCCCGGCGCTGCGGCTTCGGGCCAAGCGCGCAATTAATCGCGCACGGGCTCTAAATTGTGAAATTCGCTGACAAGGCCCTCTCGAAGAGGGCCTTTTTTGCTATAACTGTCAGTCCATGGAGCTGAATCTGCATCCTTTATTGAGCCGCTCAGACGAACTGCAAGACGTCGAGTCGTTGATGAAGCGACTGGTTTTTGGCGACGGAAGCGGTCGAATCAACTCCATCATGAGCGAACATCTCAGCACGGGCGGAAAGCGCCTGCGCGCAAGGCTCGCGCTGGCCGCGACCTCGGCGCTGGGCGGCCTGCGAAGGCAGGCCGTCGGGTGGGCTGCCGCCGTCGAGCTCGTTCACAACGCCACGCTCATTCACGATGACATTCAAGATAAAGACGAGTTTCGCCGCGGGCATGCGACCGTTTGGAGCAAGTACGGGCTGAACGAAGCGATCAATGCCGGCGATCTCATGATGATGCTGCCGTTTTCGGCGATTCAAGAAGTTCCTGAGCGCATGATCGACGGCGTTTCACTGCGCTGGCTATTGACCATGGCTTTGGCACGCGCGACGCAGACCGTGGTGCGCGGGCAGTCTCAAGAGCAGCGCCTCGTATTGCTGTGTGACGGGCCCGAAGGGGAGCGCGCGTACATGGAGTGCGTTTCACAAAAGACGGGCGCGCTTCTCGCCGCCACGATTTACGGCGCGGCCTTGCTCGCAGGCTGCCCCGATGTGGTCGCTCAACAGCTGGCCTCCGAGTTCGAGCCGGTCGGGATGCTCTTTCAAATTCAAGACGACGTTCTCGACTTGTTCGGCGACAAAGGCCGAAAAAAGCGCGGCCAAGATTTGCACGAAGGTAAGATCAGCCTTTTGGTCGTCGAGCACCTCCGTTTGTATCCCGAAGACCGTGACTGGCTGCTCGAAAAGCTCGCGCGCCCGCGCGGCCAGCTCCGGGATGAAGAAGTCGATGAGATCATCGCCACATTCGAAGGGGACGGAGCGCTTCAAAGCACGATCGACCGCATGGAGATGCTGGTTAACCGTATGCGCGAAAGCAAGAACCTCGCGCGGTTTCCGAATCTCTATTTCCTGGCGAACGAAACGATCGAAATGATTCTCGAGCCGATCAAAGCCGTTCTGCAGGGGCGCATGCAGACGCGCATCATCTGAGACTCATTTTAAATTGTATTTGCTGAGACGGTAATGTTGCAGGCTGAAGTAGCCGTAGGTCTTCTTGCGGGTCATTTCGAGAACTTCGTCACGAAGCTCGTCGCGCACGCTCTCGAGCTCGTGTTCGCGTATGACGGCGCCGCTCTTTTTGAGCCGCTCCAAATACGACGTCACCACGCGCTCGACAAAATCGGAGCTCGCGATGTTGCCTAGCTCATCGGCGTCGAGTAAGTGGCTTTCGAAAACTTCAAACAAGAGTGTGCGCATGCCTCGTATTGCTTATCGGGCGATTTCGAATAACATGTAAGGCGATGAAGGCTCTCACCGCGACCGAGACCGAAAACCTGAAGGGCTTGCTCGAGACGATGGTCGGCTTCAAGCTTCAGTCCGCCGAGGGTTACGCAAAAGGCGTGGTTTTGAGACTCTATGGGCCCGGCCGTTCGGTTTGGTGCGTGCTCGAGATGGATCCGGCGCGGCCGCTTCTGCTGATTTCACATGAAGAGCCCGAAGGGCTCGCGAAAGCCGTCAAGCCGTTGGTCCTGTTCGTGAAAGCGAACCTGACGGGCGGCGCTCTGACCGGCGTTCATGTCCCAACGGCCCGCGTGCTGGCGCTCGAGCTCACCACCGGGACGATCGAGGTGCGCTTGTTCCCTCACGGCGAAAACATCATCGCCAAGGCCGGCACAAAATCGGTCGCGTGGAAGCCGGTCGCGGAGCTGAAGCCCGTAGGCCCAGCCGATTCGCCCTCCCGGGACGGGCGCTCGGCCCAGGAGCTTTTGAATGAATGGCGCGGGCTTCGCGAGAAGAAACCCATACGGGGCGTAAAGCCCAGTCTTGCCAAAACACTCGAGAAGAAGAAGATCGCGCTGGAGCGGCTGCGAAAAGACATCACCGAAAAGGAGTCGGCGCCGTGGGAGCGCGCGGGCGAGCTCGTAAAAGCCTCTCAAAATTTGAATGTACCGGAGGAGTTGGCCTCCTGCATCGATCGGAAGCTCTCTCTCGCCGAGAACATTCAAAACTGCTTCACTAAGGCAAAAGAGAACCGTCGTAAGATCGCCGCGAGCCGCGCGCGCGAGCTCGCGCTCAAAACGGAGATCGTCGCGCTCGAAGCGGCCCTGAACGCGCCCATACCTGAGACCGATGAGGTTGAGCACGAGCCTTCAAAGCCCAAGCGCGACCTCGCGCTCAAAAGCGGAAAGCTGAAGGCGCGCCGCCTCGACCTCGATGACGGTAAAATCGCCTATCTCGGCCGCTCGGCCGCCGATAACCTCGCGCTTTTGCGCGCGGCGAACGCGTGGGACCTTTGGCTTCACATGAAAGACTATCCCGGCGCGCATCTGATCGTGCGTAGAAATCGCGGCCAGGATGTGACCTCAGCGGAGCTAGAGCAAGCCGCCCGCTGGCTCGCCTCCGAGACGCCGCAGTCCAAACGCGAGCTCCGGCCCGGTGATCATTTCGACGTGCAATTGGCTGAAGTGCGTTTCGTCAGGCCCATCAAAGGCGACAGGCTCGGGCGGGTGAGCGTGACTGATCCGCGCGTACTCCGCTTTAGGCTTTAGGCCGCGCGCCGGAGCGCGCTTTGAACGCGCTCTTTGAGCATGCCGCCCGTAAACGGCTTTTGGAGAAATCGTTCCGCCGGATTGTCGATGGGGACCGTGTCCGCGGCGTAGCCCGAAATATAGAGAGCGCGGGCGTTCGGAAAGATACTTACAATTTCGTTGACGAGCGATATGCCGCTACCCGAGCTGAGCATCACGTCCGCAATCACGAGATCGAGCGGCTCAGTTACCGTTCGGCAAATTTTAAGGGCCTCATCCTGGTTGCCGGCGGCGTAGACGTTGTACCCCTGAGACCGGAGGACTTCGGTCATCACGGAGCGCAGGTCATCTTCGTCTTCGACAACCAGGATGGCTTGATTCCGAGTTTCTTCTTCTTTGGCGATGAGGGCGGGAAAGCGTACGCTCATGCGGGTGCCTTCGCCGGGGCTGGACGTCACGAGTAGGTAGCCCCCATATTCTTCGACGATCGCGCGAACGTTCGCGAGTCCGAGGCCCGTACCTTGGCTTTTTGTCGTGAAGAACGGATCGAAAATTCGTGCCTGCGTCTTCTCATCCATACCCACGCCTGTGTCGGTCACATGAAGGGCCACGTACAGGCCGGGGGCGCGGCCCGGCGGAGGGGCGGCTACGAAAACCGTTTCAGTTGCGACTTTGAGGAGACCTCCGTTTGGCATCGCCTCGCGTGCGTTTGACAACAAGTTCATGAGAACCTGATCGAGTTGAACGGAGTCGGCCTTGATTTTCGGCAAGTCGATTCCCAGGGATTGTTCGATCTTGATGTCGGCGCCGATCAAGCGGCCCAGCATCTCGATCGAGGCGGCAACACAGGAGTTGAGGTCGAGGGCTTTCGGGTCGAGCTTGCGCTGACGGCTGAAGCTCAAGAGCTGGCGGGTCAGGCCGGTTGCCTGCTGGGCCATACGATGAATTTGATGCAAGTCCGCGTGCAATGGCGACATCGCGGGCGCTTCGTTCATCAAGCGTTCAGATTGGAGCAGGATGACGTTCAGGATGTTATTGAAATCGTGAGCGATACCGAGTGTGAGACGGCCTACGGCCTCCATTTTTTGCGCTTGCCGGATTTGATCTTCAGCTTCTTTGAGCGCGAGCTCGGCCTCTTGGCGGCGGCGCAAGTTTCGCTGGTTGAGGAGGGCGCGCTCGATCGCCGGCACCAGCTGATATAATTCGCCCTTTCGAATGCAGTCCCGCGCTCCGAGATTCACGCATTCGTGCACGATCTCCTCGCCGAGGTTTCCTGAAACGACCAAGATCGGCAATTCGGGTTTCATTTTATGCATGAGCCGGAGGGCATCGGCGCCGGTCCAAGAATCGAGAATGTAATCGACCAAAGCGATGTCCCAGTCATTGGCCGTGAGCTCGTGCTCGAGGGCGGCGTAGGTCTCGACTCGTGTCAGCTCATATCGTAGAAGAGTCTTGTCGAGACGCAGCC
>DASUEL010000448.1:0-2935 GCA_036275095.1 Bdellovibrionales bacterium | reverse complement strand
TTCACGTTCTCGAATAATCTATACTATGCCACCGACGGCATTGCATTCAACGGAGCACACGGCTCCGGCATTCCGAACGAAACCAACTCGGTCTATCAGATGAGCCCCGGGTTCTCGGACCCGGCGGCAGGGCTTTACGCGATCGGGCTCTCGAGCCCGGCGCGCGGCCGCGGGCGAACGTTGCCTTACGGAAGCTTGTTTCATTACGGCGGCGTGAGCCCCGCGAGCCCGCCCGATATCGGGGCGTTTCTCGCGCAGTGACTTCGGCCACCGCAGGGCCAAATCCGTCGGCCGCAGGCGCCAACGCCCGAATTCGTCTGATCACGCCGACAATTTCGTATCGGCCTAAGTCAAGCTTCAAAGAACCAACCACCACTTCACCTCTTTTAGACACGTAAATACCGCAGACTCCGGAAGAGCCGCGGCTCAGGCTGAGAGCGCGAGCCGGCAAATGGAGCCTGTCTTTTCTATACGAAGGCGCTGTAGAAATCCCCGCGTCTTGCCGTGTGCCCGAACACCGTGCAAGTTGAGCGGGCCTATGAGTTGCACTCTGTGACGGCACTTGGGGAATAACAGTGCGGGCTCCGCACGTGAGGGGAAAGTATGCGTTCATTTTCTACACTATTAGCATTAGCCATGTTGATCGGAGCCATTACGGCATGTTCTCCGAACAGCCGCTACGCCGGCGCGAAGAAAGATCCCGAACCTGCTCGGGTTCCCGATTCGACGCCCGCGCCTGAGACGCCGGCGCCGCCCGCGCCGAATCCAGAAAATCCGCCCGCAACGGTTTCGGCGCTCGAGAGCGTCGACTACTGCTCACCCAACGCGCGTCCCAAGGCGAGCGAGCGCGAACAAAGTTTCGCTCCCGTCGGCATCGTGAACGGACAAATCACCGGCGATTACGACTCGGTCGTCGAGCTTTCGCTCGGATTCGGAGTCTGTTCGGGCACGGCCGTGAGCGACTCGACCGTCGTTACCGCGGCCCACTGCTTGTTCACGGGCTCGCTCACCTACAACAAGTCCGTGGCCTCGGTGAACTTCGTAAAGAGTGACGCCGTCGACTTGGCCGTCGTGACGTTTCCGGCGGGCACATTCAAGAAGCACATGGCGGTTAGTACCGAGGTTCCGGCGACAAACGCCGTGATCACGCTTCTCGGCTTTGGCCAGACCGACTTCATCAACAATAACGCCGCCGACGGCAAGAGACGCGTCGGTTGCAACCGGCTCATCGGTTTTGCCGACCGCGACCGCACGCGCGCGGCCGTCGTTCACCGCGCCGACCGCGGCGATTATCTGCACTTTCGCTCGTCGATTGTGGTCAACACGCCCGAAGGTGAAGACGCGATGACCGGCCGGGGCGACTCCGGCGGCCCCATCGTCATCGGCGGAAAGCTAGGTGGCGTCGTGAGCTTCGGCGGGACCCGCGCGCAGCTCAGGTCGATGACGCTCGAGAACGACCCGAGCCCCTCGGACACGCTTATTTACGAGTACGACACCAGCCTGCACAGCCCTGAGGCGATCAAGCTCCTCGAGCGCGCGACGAAAGAGATCGGCGCCCGCATCGAAGGGTTGCCGTCGAATCCGGCCGCGCAAGAAGGCCAGCCCACCGCTCAAGAAAGGCAAAAAGACAAATAACCATGGCGATTAAAAAGTTCGGCGCGCTCGTTTTGTTCACACCTAGGCTCGATAGAACGGTTCAGTTTTATCAGACCGCGGGGGTCAGCCTCGAAGACGAGCGCCACGAAGACGGGCCCAAGCATTTCGCCTGCGAGCTTGGGCCGGTGCATTTCGCGATTTACGAAAGCCCGGCGGGCGAGGCGCAAGGCCTGCGCGCCGGCGGCTCGTCACTTTTGGGCTTCGAGGTCGAGAATCTCGAGCGCACGCTCAGCGCGCTCCGCGCGATCGGCACCCGCGTCGCCGAGGAGCCCGACGACCGTCCCTGGGGCCGCCGCGCGATCGTGCTCGACCCTGACGGCCGGCCCATGGAGCTCTGGCAGCCGAAGGGTTGAACGAGACGCCGCCCTACGGCTGCACGCCTCGCCACAGATACGTATGCCAAAGAAACAGACTGAGGCGCGAATTACCGTTGCCGTCGAAAAGCCCGATGTCGCGCCAAATGCGGTTGGTCTCCCCGCCCGGAAGATGCACGAGCACCTGTTTCCACATGTCGTCGTAGTCGCGGACGATAAACCAGTTGACGAATAACGCGTTCTGCTTCGTGGCATCGGCGAGAAGCCGGCTGACATATTGGGCCTGCGCGGTCGTGTTGCCGTCGACAAAGAGCGAAGGCGTCGTGCCGGCCGGGAGCGGATCGGGATAAACGAGAGGTTCCGCGATGTATCCGGTTTCGGCGACTGCGAACGGCTTCGATGGCGCGACCTCTCGAACCCGCGTCAGGTAATCGGCGGGAATGCCCGCGACGTTGGTTCCGTACGCCATGAACGGATACGTGCTGATTGCGATCAGATCGTTGAAGTCGGAAGCGAGCTTCAGATGTTCCCGCTGCCAAACGGTGCCGGTGACGTAGCGGTTATAGAGATACGGCGATTTTGTATGATTGATGGCTTTGATGAGCAGGTTGTACGCCGCCTGGCTCGAGCCGAAATCGAAATTGCGCGGGTAATTGTAGTCGTCGGCGGAGAGTGAATAGAAGAGTTTCTTTTGCGGATAGGCGGTTTTGAGTGCGGCGTGAATCCGGCGCATGGCCTTCGTGAAGTCGATCCAAGCCTCATACGGAATGTCGTCGCCTGAATCGGGCGTGGCCGCCGTCTCCACGATTTTCGTGAGCATGATGTTGTTTTCGATGCCAAACCCGATGTGATCGGGCTTGAACGCGTCGACTAAGTACATCACGTGCGCCAGGTACGCGTACACGAACGCATCGTTGTTAAATTGGTACTTAAGCTCTTTCGGCAGCGGAATCATGACTCGAGCC
>DASUEL010000447.1:0-2513 GCA_036275095.1 Bdellovibrionales bacterium | reverse complement strand
TACTGTCACGGTAAGTTCGACCGAGAACTCCTCACTATGGACCATATCGTGCCAGTAGCCCGGGGTGGACGTTCAACCAAGGGGAATGTGGTCGTCAGCTGCAAGGACTGCAACAGCAAAAAACGCTGGATGACGCCCGCCGAACTCTTAATGCAGGGATAATCTCGAGACAGGCGAATTCGACAGTGGTTGAATTCCCGGCGAAACCTGCGTCATAATCTGGGGCAACGCTTAAATTTGATCATTGAAGGCCTTCAAGGGCTAAGCCTAGCTTAGCCGTCGCGGGCCATGGAAGATAACTATGGAAATAGTCAAAGAAGGAAAAAGACGAGTGGCGAACACGATTACATCAAGCAGTACGGCGGAGTATTTCGCGAAAAACCTGCAGCAAGTGGGATTTTCGTCTCCGACCAAAGCTGTTTTGACCACATTGAAGGAAGCGGTCGACAACTCCCTTGATGCCTGTGAAAGCCATGGCATTCAACCGGAGCTTTGGGTAGAGATCCTGAAGGTCGGACCGGGATCGCAAAAGAACACGGACGCGATTCAAATCGCGGTTGAAGACAATGGCCCAGGCATCGACCCCGACGATCTCACGAAGGTTTTCGGCGAGTATTTGGCGTCGAGCAAGTTCGGCCGTGGGCAATGCTCGCGCGGCCAGCAGGGTATCGGTATCTCAGCGGCGACCACGTGGGCGCAATTGACCAGTGCCGCGGGTGCGACGGTGATCACCAAAACCGCGAAGATGCGCAAAGCGGTCAAGGCGCTGGTGGAAGTCGACATCAAGTCGAATCGCGGCGTTCTCAAAAAGAAAGAGACTATCGACTGGGATAAGGAAAGCGGCGTTCGCGTCGAGTTCCGCATGGACGGCCGCATTCAGCTCAACGGCGACGGCGGTCTCATGACATACCTCGAAGGCACGACGCTGGTGAACCCGCACGTGACGTTGAATTACAAACTTCCCGATGCAGAGTGGGTCAAAGTGGAGCGTGTGAGCCAGGTCGTTCCGGAAATTCCGGCGGCGACGCTTCCTCACCCGCATACGATGAAGCTCGGCGAGTTCATGACGTACGCGCATCTGCACGGAAAAATCACGCTGCGCAAATGGCTGAAGTCGAGCTTTTCGCGAATCACGGACAGCACGTTCACCGACTTCGTGAAGAATGGCCTGCCGAAAAACGTGATCGATCAGCCGATCGCGAAAATTACAGACGAGCAGTTCAAGACGATCTTCAAAGCCATTCACGACACCGAATTGATGTCGCCGAGCACGAAGTCGGTGCTTTCAGTCGGTGAGGAGTCGCTGGCGAAGAGCATTTCGCGTTTGGGTGAGGTCGACTTTTTAAGCGTCGTCACCCGTAAGCCTCGCATCTGCGACTTCAAGCCCGTCGTGGTCGAAGTGGCGCTCGCGCGCTTCAAGAACCGCGGCGACGAGGATTCGCCCGTTCAGGTGCTGCGTTTCGCGAACCGCGTTCCGCTTCAATTCGACAAAGCCGCGTGCGCGATCACGCACGCAATCGAGTCGGTGAATTGGAAGTCGTACGGTCTCGGGCAGCCGAAAGAGAGCGTCCCGCTCGGACCTTACGTTTTCGCGGTGAGCGTGGTCTCTCCGTTCATTAAATTCAAAAACGCATCGAAAGAGACCGTTGATGCTTCGGACGAGCTGGTCGAAGAGATTCGCCGCGCGCTGATGCAAGCGGGTCAAAAGCTATCGCGCCATATTCGCCGCGAGCACAAAGAGGCGGACTTGGAGCGAAAGCTCGCGCATATCGAGCAGTTCGGCCCGATTCTGGTCGACGGCCTCGTGCGCATCATCGGCGCCAACGAGAAGCGCAAGAAAAAAGCGGAAGAAGGCCTCCGGAAGCTTTTGGGCCGTGATGCCGCCGCCGCCGAAGATGAATTGGCGCAGGCGCACAGTAACCTGGAAACGCTGAAGAAGAAAGAAAGCTACTTGGCCTCTGAGGACGGCGCCGGTGACGGTTCCGCCGAAGGTGAGGCGCCGGCTCCTGAAGAGGGCGGGCAGCTGAAATTCGA
This sequence comes from Bdellovibrionales bacterium, assembly GCA_036275095.1. GTDB lineage: Bacteria > Bdellovibrionota > Bdellovibrionia > Bdellovibrionales > DASUEL01 > DASUEL01. Next base: position 479 of record DASUEL010000447.1, on the reverse strand, counting down.
CACGGGAGAAGGTCTTGAGGACGGGCGTGGCACCGGCAAGTCCGCCGGCACGACCAAGAAGGCCGCGACGACCGCGAAGAAGACGACGGCAAAAAAGGGCACTCAGAAGCAAGCTTAAGGAAAGGGCCGAGTTGACCAACGCACCGGTCGGCCCGGCACATAGGAAGGATTCATAATGAAAATTCGAGTGGCAGGACGAGAAGCCAAAGATATTCCGAAAATGTCGAAGGAGCTTTGTGAGCAAATGCTTCGGGACCTGGAAAACGCCCAGCGCCCGGTGCTTGAAGCCACCAAGTGCTCGCTCGACAATTCATTCTACAACCCGAAAGTGGGTTACCTCACTCCGGGCGACAAGATGGTGAAAACCGAGCTGAACGTTTCGTCGGTTCAAAAAATGTCGCGCGCGATCTTCTTTCTCGAGATTCTTTTGAGAAACCTGGAGTCGGGCTCGGTCAACACGAAGCGCGAGCTGTACTACA
>DASUEL010000446.1:0-3070 GCA_036275095.1 Bdellovibrionales bacterium | reverse complement strand
GGTACATGCAACATGACGAATTGACCCGCTTGGAACTCCATAAACGGCGGATTCACGAATTCTATGACCAGCTCGCGCAATAAAGGAGTCAAAGAGGCGATACTTTTGAGTCGGGCTTCATAGATTGTGCGAGCCATGAACCTTGGGATAGAACAGGACTTTGACTTTTGCCACACCTTTTAGGTAAAAAGAGTAGTTGCTATCGGCACAACGCCTCGCAATATGGACCCGGCATGTGACGGCCGAACATACCGCGGAATAGAAGAAGAAGGGTTCCAAGTCTTGAAGTTCTCTGACTTTGATCTGCATCCAGAAATCATAAAAGCAATCGACAAGATGGGCTTTCAAGAAGCCACTCCCATTCAAGAGAGCGTGATTCCTCACGTGCTCAAAGGTCGGGACGTCGCTGGGCTCGCGCAAACCGGAACGGGTAAAACCGCCGCGTTCGTGATTCCGCTGCTCGATCGTTTGCTTCGTAGCCGCGACCCGGCTCTTCATGTACGCAGCACGCCTGAGCTCCAGGAGGGCGCGGCCGCAGACGCAACCGCTTCGACCGACGCCGGCGCTTCCGCTGAGCCGACCGAGGCAGATGCTGTTGCCGCGCCAGATACCGACAGCGCCGGGCCAGGAGCCGCGGCAACGGGTGAAGAAGTTCCCGCTTACAAAAACGAGCGCTTCTTTCGCGACTGGAAGCCCCATCACTTCATCCTTGTTCTGGTCCCGACACGTGAGCTGGCCGAACAGGTTTGCACCGAGGTCGAAAAGCTTCGTGGCGACTCTCCGATTCGCGCCGCCGCGGTTTACGGTGGCACGGCTTACGAAAAACAAATCGCCGACATCAAAAACGGCGCCGAATTCATCGTCGGAACGCCGGGCCGTCTGATCGATCTTTACAAATCTCACCACGTCGACTTCAAGCGCGTGCGTGCGATCGTTTTTGACGAAGCCGATCGAATGTTCGACATGGGTTTCCGTGACGACATGAAATACATCTTGCAGCGGGTTCCTAAGACACGTCAGTTTCTCGTGTTCAGCGCGACGCTCAACTTCGAGGTTCTGAACACCGCGTACAGCGTCGGCGCCGACCCGATCGAGTGCAACGTCAGCAAAGATCAAGCGAAAGCCGAAAACGTCAAAGACGAGATCTTTCACGTCGGCCAGAGCGACAAGCCCCAGCACCTGCTCTCGCTCATCAAGAAAGAGCAGCCCAAGCAGACGATCGTGTTCAGCAACTTCAAGCACAATGTCGAGCGCATCGCCCGGTTTTTGACGGCGAACGATCTGCCCGCGATGGGTATTTCTAGCCTCTTGACGCAAAATCAGCGCAACCGCGTGATGGAGCAGTTCAAGACTGAGGGCAATAACCAAAACATCCTCGTCGCCACCGACGTGGCCGCGCGCGGTCTCGACATCAAGGGCGTCGATCTCGTCATCAATTACGAGTTGCCCGACGATCCCGAAAACTACGTGCATCGTATCGGCCGCACCGGCCGCGCGGGACAAGAAGGCCGAGCCTACAGTTTCGTCAGCGATCGCGACGTCGAGGCGCTGATGCGCATCGAAGATTATCTCAAACACAAAGTGAATGTCGGGTGGCTTGATGACTCCGACCTGATCAAGGAGTTTAAGCCAATGCCCAGCGACTACGAATCCCGCCGCCGTGAGGGTGGCGACCGTGGCCCGCGCCGTGACCGCGGCGACAGGCCTCCACGCGGCGAAGGCCGCCGTGACCGTGGCCCGCGCGACGAAAGCCGCCGCGAAGGCCGCCGGCCCGAAGGCGATCGCGGCCCACGTGACGAAAACCGTCGAGATCGTGGTCCGCGCCGTGACCGTGGCCCGCGTCCCGAGCGTGGTGACCGTCCGCCAAGACCTGAACAGGCCCCCCGCATGGAGGGAGCTGAGGCTCCCGAGCTGCAGGCGGCGGCCGGTGAGGGCGGCTCGATCTTTCCGCAACAGCATCGCGATCGCAGAAGCGGCCGTCATTCGGGCCGCAGCAGCGTGATCGAACAGTCGGCGATGGGCGGCGGAGGACGCGGTGAACGTGGCGGAGATCGCGGTGAGCGTGGCGAGCGGCACCATGGCCGAGGCCGCGACCGTGACCGTAGCAATGGCCGCGGCGATCGTGGCGGAAGAGGCAGGGGTGATCGCGGCGGCCAGCGTGGCCGTGGCCGTCACCACGGCCAGCGTCCTAAAGAGGCTGCGGGAATCGGCCAGAAAATCGCCGGCTTTTTTAAGAGTCTTTTCGGCGGCGGCTCGCAAAAGCCGCGCTCCTAAACCCGGACCCGACAAAGGTCCAGGTGGGGACCCGCCTTGAGAAATCGCCTGGTCCTGCCGATAAGTTAGTGAGGAGACATCTATGGGAATGAGCGCCTGGCACTTAATTCTTCTACTCGTGATCGTCATGATATTCTTCGGCCCAAGCCGTCTCCCGGGCCTAGGTAAGTCGCTCGGTGAAGCCATTCGCGGCTTCAAAAAAGGCATTGGCGGCGAAGACGAGCGCGATGTCGAAGAGCTCGAAGCCCGCAAAGCCAAAAAGAAGTCCGAAGACAAAGAAAACGTCTGATCGCGCGTGGTTCGTCCCGTACGGTCATTAATTCCGGCCGGGTTAATCTTTCTCGCCCTCATTGCAGCCGGCGGGGTTGCCGCGGTTTTCCTGCGCACGCCAAAATCGACTGAACCGACCGAAACCGACGCGCGGGCGGGGTTGCGCGCGCATCCGGCACGGCAGGTCTCCTTTTACGCCGGCAAAGACTTCGAAAAGGCCCCGCTTGAAAGGCGAATCTTCGAAGCTCCACCCGAGCTTCTCGACCTGCTGACGAAAGACAATGCCTCGTTCGGGTTTGCGGCCGTTCCGAAACGCGCCGAGCTCTCGCAAGAATTCATGGAAAACTTCGAGTTGGCCATCGAGGGCATGCCGGCCGCGGTCCGCTCCTGGGTTGCGGAAAAACTCGTCGGAGTTTTCGTCGTGTCAGACCTCGGTAGCACGGCCTTCACTGATTCCCTTGTCGAAAACGGCGCCGAGGCACGCAAGGGTATATTGGTTCTCGATGCAACGGTGTTGAGCCAAAGT
>DASUEL010000445.1:0-5290 GCA_036275095.1 Bdellovibrionales bacterium | reverse complement strand
CGATCGTACGCAGAATCGGGCTCGGCGAAATCGACACCTTGGCCAGCCAGTGCGGCGGCGGCGCCCGAAGCATGGAAATCATCAGCCGCGCTTCAACGGGCGGTTATCAAAGCGGAAGCAACGTCTACGTCACCGCGAAAGTCTACACATTTTTGATTTGCGACAGCGAGCTGATTCTCCAGTAAAACCACTGGCGCCAGGGGCGGGAGTGTCAAAAGAGTCGCCAATCGGGTCGATTTTTCCACTGATACTCCCGCGATGGAGTTTGCCTCCCCCACCCGTTATCCTTGCGCCAGCCCATCAACCACCTTCGGGAGCGCTTTCGCATGCGAATTTGGAACGGCATCTCACACGCCGCGGCCGTCACCGCCGCACTCACGATCTCGGCCATTTCGCAGGCGCAGGTGAGCTGCCCTCAAACCGCCGGTGACCTCAGCGCCTCGCTGAACGATTTCGCCAGAGAGATCGCGAACGGCACTCATAGTTGGACCCGCTATACGGAATATTTCGCGGAGTGCTCGAGCCAGATTCGCGCGCTCGACGTCAAGGCATGTTCGAATAATCTCGAGCGCTACACCGCCCAGCGCGCCAAGATGAGCGGAGGCGGGCATAGCCTCGGATTCGCGATCTCGAACGAAGAATACTTCGCGAAAACACCCGGCGCGGCGCTCGAGCTTCCACCCGAAATCGCTGGCGGTTTCCCGCAAGACTGGCGCGCGAAGTTCGATCAGCAGGGCTGGAAGTACATCGAGTTCTTCTCGCCGTCGGTTCCGTTCAGCAATCCGGAGGATCCGCACTCGGCCACCCGCAGGCTCGTCGTTTACGTTCCCAATGATCGCGGTTACATGAAATGGATTCAGTTCGTTCCGCCGCAAACTCAAAATAACAACCTCGAGAACAATTATCACGTCGACTTGATTTCGATCGACAAAGACGATAAGGGCCAGAACCGCCAGCATCACAATCAGTTCATCCGCAGCAGCCTCAGCCAGGGCTTTTATCAGAAACCCCTGTATCAACTCAGCGGCTGCATGGCCTGCCATTCGATGGGCCCGCGCACGATCAAGCCTTGGCCGGGCTACCTAACCGAAGGAAACGTGACCCCGCGCGAGATGGAGATCATCATGCGCGACTCGCAAAATTCGAATTGGGGTGACGCGCTCGACGTAAAAGCGCTCGGCCCCGCGCTCGGGAAAAACCAGGGCTGCACGTCTTGCCACGCGCCCAAAGAAAACAAGCAGCCGCATGAAGCCGGCTTCTTGCACGGGCAATTCTCATCGCAGCAGATCTATCACAAGATGGTCGAATCACTCGAAATGCCGCCGAACTTTTTACGGCAGCAGCGCTTCACGACTTTGCGCTCGGTTCTGAGCAAGATGAGAAACATGTCCAAGTTTCAGAAATCGCTGATCAAAGGCACGGCGAACCGAACCTACGAAGAGCTGATGGATGCGATGCTCGAGAAGTACCTCATAACGCGGCCAGAGTATGACGCCGCAAGGGCACAGCTCACGATCGCGCGCGCCGAACAGAAGACGAGCTATGATCGTCTCTTCGCCGACCAAAAAGAGATTCTTCGCTCGTGGCTGCTCGGCGACGACAACCCCGGCTGTAAGTAAGTCCAGCCCGGACTCTTGTAGGGTTGCGGATTCCGCCAAAATACGATTTCCTGGTTTATCAGGAACTCAAAAAAATGGCGGAGAACAACAAATTCACGGCCCAATCCACGGAATTGTCCACGCTTGCGCCGAACCGCTTGAGTGAGGCGCCCGAGAGCGCGCGGGCCACCGTCAAATTGCCGCTCGAGGCCGATTTCTTGAACCGCACGATCAGTTTCGTGGAGGTCGAGCGTTCCGAGATCGCGCGCGCCATGCCGCTCGACTCACGCACCCTGGGTCTTGAAGGCGTTCAGATTCCGTTTGATTTTTTGCACGAGCCGCTGGCGGCGCAGGGCGAGCTGCCGCCGATCACCCGTTACATTTTCTATACGCCGTTTTCGATGTCGACGCTGCTCTGCCGCTTGCTCGAGAACTTCGAGCGCTGCCTCGTTTTGAAAGAGCCCGCGGTGCTGCAGGGCCTTTCGACGTCACTGTACCGCCAGGGCGGGATCACCCCGTCTCCGCAAGGGCTGGGCGACATCGATCTCTCCCTCAGCGTGCTGGCAAACGCGGCCGGCGAAAACGAAATCCCGGTGGTGAAGGCCTCAAACCGCTGCGTGAATCTTTTGCCCGCGATAATGGGACATCGCCTGACACATTCGGTGCTGTTCTTGTTCTCAGACCAAGAATATTTCATCTGCCAGGCGCTCAAAAAACCGGAGCGCATCGAGGCGCTAGAAGGCGAGCTGGCCCGCTACTTCGGGTCGCAGACACCGTACGATGCTTCCGGCGCCAAGGCCGCGGCCTTTTACTGGTCGCTCCACGCCGAAACGTACCTCGACTGTAAAATGGCCGATGCCTCGCTGCTGGCGGCGCTCAACGCGCGAATGCTGATTGAGGCGCCATACGACTCGCTCAAGCTCGTATCGGAACGCTTCGGCCTGAACCTGACCTCCGACGAGATTCGCCGAGCCGTCGACAAGAGCCTGCATCAGTACTCGCGCGACCCCAGCCAGCCGTTCGATCCCTCACTGCCGTCGGTGGAATTTTTGAAGCTGCAGCGCCAGCATCAATGGGAAATCGAAGACGCCATCGCCTGGTGCGACAAGAATTTCTGGGCGCCCCGGCGAAAGACTCCGCTGTTTAAGTGAAAGTTGCACGCCTCTTACGCGCACTCACGGCTGAACTGTTGAGCGCCGCGGCCAAGACGACCGCGGCCCTGCGGAGCTGGATACCGAGGCTCGGCGGTTTTGAATCAGAGCGCCTGGTATAAACCATCGAGACGATTCTGGCTCTCGATCTGCAACGCGCGATCGCGCAGTTTTCGCTGCGGCCAGTTGGCGTTCGGATTCACGAGAAACTCGTTTCGCTCGGCCGGCGACGACCAGTTGCGGATGCTGGCTTTTGATAGGTCGTACACGCTTTGCAGAATGCCTTGAATGCGCGTCTCGATTCCTTTGATCTGCTCGGGCGAAAGCTTGTTTTGCAGACCGTATTTAGTCATGATCGCGCGCAGCTGCTCCAGATTTTGCGCGACCATTTGCGCGCGATTCTTTCGAATCAGCACGCTCGTGACGTCGCGAATCTTCTTGGTGTCGCTCACGAGAGTGCTGAGCTCGTTCTTGTACTTCGCCACCAGGCCGGGCGCGTTGCGTACATAGATGCCGTTGTTCGAGTCCATCATATAGCTTCGAACATCGGCGTTGGCCGAGCCGACGAAGAGGTCGCTATCGCCGTAAATCGCAACTTTCGAATGCAGCGAAAAATGCGCGTCTTTGTTGTCGGAGAAGTGCGCATGCTCCAGCAACACCACCTTCGCTGACCGCTGGTGGCGGAATTCGGCCATGTACTCGAAGAGCGCCTTCATCGAATGGTCAGCCACGATGTTGATGACGTTGAGGTCGGTCGTCGTGAACGAGTTCGTGAGAATCTTGAGCGTCACGTTCGAGCAGTCGATACTTCCATCGGTCATGTTCGCGAACGCCGCGAGCAGATTTGAAGACGGAAAGAAATAAGCGTTATGCAGGATGATCTCTTGCTTGACGCCCGACTGGGCCGACGTTTCGCACACGTTGAACATCGCGCGCGCCCAAACCTCATGAATATACTTTCCGTACTTTGCCGCCTGTCCATCTTTGGCGCCGCGAATCGCATCGCTCTCGACCCGATTCTTCTGAAACGGCAGGTTTTCGAGATACGCGATCTGGGCCTGCGACTTTTCGCTTTCGTCGAGAACGAGGCTCGACGTCACTTTCGCCTGAATGTCCGGCTCGTTCGGGCGCAAGTATTCGCTGACGTAGATATCGGCATTTTGCTCGAGTGTCGCCTTGGCCGCCGCAAGCCGCTCCTCCAAAGATTTGCCGGGCTGCTCGGCTTTTTGGGCCATGCAATTCTTCACGAAGGCCTTCGTCTCGGCACGCTCCTTTTTGCCCGCGGCCGCCGCGGCCTCGGCGCATTCGGTCCGCTTGATATCGAGATTGGCCACGACGTCGTTGGGAGCATGCTCCCGCACCTCTGAGATCGGCGCCACGATTTCACTGAAGTTCCATAGATTCGTGAAAGCGCCCTCGATTTTTTCACCCCCTGCATTTCCGTTCTGGGTATTGAGCGCGAGCGCGAGGTCCGTGTCGACGAAAATGTACTTCTTCGTCAGCGCGTTCTGCCGCATGTGATACGAGTCTTCGATGTTGCGGCCACCGAGCTGAAGCGCCCTTTTGTCGACGAAGAGCAGCTTATGATGCAAGAAATCGGTCAGATGCTGCCATTCTTTGATACGGCTGGCTTCGCTCGATTTGTAAGAGGGGCTGTTCGAAACGGAGAGCGGAATAATTCCGGTCAGCGTGTTTGAGAGCGGATTCAGCTGATCACCGTAGAGCTGAAACGCCATGTAAAGCTGAATGCGCGCGACGAGCGCCTCCGGGAACGAGCCGGTTTTGGAGTCCCAAAACAGTTTCGCCAGTTTTTTCAGCTGCTCTTTTTGCTCGGGCGAAGAGGGCGCGCCTGACGCCAGCGCCTTGGGGTCGATGCCCTGGCCGTTCAGCACGGCAAGTCCCATCACTTCCGGATCTTTGCTGTAAAGGCCTGAAAGAAAGAGTCCGGAGCCTCCGGTGTTGTGATTGACGACCTTCGTGTTCTGATATCGCGCGAACTGGCGCTCGAACTCCTGTAGCTTCGTCTCCTGGCATGCCGTCGGATTATTCGACTTGATATCGGCGCCGCAGCCGGTGGTGAGATAAGCGGCATCCATGATGATATGCTTGGTCGGGCGCCCGTAGAAGCGAACTTGAATCTTTCCGCCGCTCTCGCGCTCGAGCATGGTGAAGAGATCGAGGTACTTATAGCTCGAGTGGTAGTCGAGCAGCAGGCGCACTCGCACGCCCCGGTCATTGGCGGCGCGAAGCAGCTCGCGGCTCAAATAGGACGACGAGTAGTCGTCGGTGTAGATGTAATAGGCCAGATCGATTGATTCGCGAGCTCCGCGGATCAGATCAATCTTATTTTGAAAGGCCACGTCGTTGTCGCGCAGAATACGCAAATCGGCCGGCGGCAGCTCGGCCGCAGACGCGAATTTCTCGAGCTGTGAGTCGCTCAAGGACGCGGGAGCCGCGAAGAGATTCTTGAAGAAGCGCACGAAGCGATTTCCCTCTTCGCCCGCGGGCCCGCGATCGGCTTTCGGGTACTCGTCCTGCCAC
>DASUEL010000444.1:0-7864 GCA_036275095.1 Bdellovibrionales bacterium | reverse complement strand
ACTGGATTGAGCGCGCCAAAACCCAAACGCAAAAAGAGCTCGAGCGTGAAGTCGCCAAAGTCTCACCGGCCAAAGCCAAACGCGAGCGCCGCCGCCCGGCCGAGAACGATCAGGTTAACCTAAGCGGTACGATTTCCGCTGAGACCGAGTCCCTCTATCTTCGAGCCAAAAACCTGGAGTGCCAGCGTCTCAGTCGCTCCGCTTCGCTGGATGACGTCATGAGAGAGGCGCTGCTCTGCTATTTGCACAAGCATGATCCCAAAGAGAAAGAAAAGCGCGCATGTAAGCGCACAAAACCTGAGGGCTACGGACATAAGCCTGAAAGGCCCACGGCACAAAATAACAAAAAGCGCGCCGAAGATAGCGGCGAGCGCGCGAAAGGCAAAGCAAGCTCGACGCGCGGAATCGCCAAACCTGTCGCGCGACAGGTTTGGGTGCGCGATCAGGGCCGGTGCGCGCAGGTCGGGCGCGACGGACGCCGCTGTGACGAGATGAAATGGCTGCAGATACATCATCTCGTGCCGCGCTCGATGGGAGGCGGCGACGAGCTTGGCAATCTTACGCTTTTATGTGCTGGACACCATCGGTTGTTGCACGCCGATTGAGCGGGTCACCACCGCTTACCGGATTCGCTCGGCTCGTTTTGCTGCGAGGTAAAATGCGAGCCAGTCGAATTCGGTGGCGCCTCCAGAGACGCAGAGGATGCTCATGACATTGCCGTTGACGAAGAGCTTCGGCGTTTGGGCCGATGACGGGGCCCGGGATTCGGTATAGAGCTCGCGTTGCAGAAAGGCCCGGGCGGCGCGGATGTCTTTGTAGTGCAAGTGATAAAGCGTGGCGGCGCTGCGGTTGGGAGCCAGAAATGACTGCGCGTATTTTGCCTTCACTTCGGGGCTTGCCACTCCCGGCAGGCCAGTGAAGACCGCGTTCGCGCGAGAGCCGCCGCAGGCGTCGGCCGTCACGGGCTTCACCGCGTTCGCATTGTGGCCGTTGAACGCCGACTTCGCGTTGAAGCCCAACGAATTGCTGAAGCCCGCGCCGCTGGCCGTGCTGGCGGCCTTTGCCCTCACTTCAGTCTCTGCGTCGGAGGGGCCGATCATTTTGTAGCCGAGTGGTATGTGCTGGGGCTTTACCGACAAGACGTCGATGTCACGCGAGCCGCTCGGCGACTCCGGTTCGGTGAACGCCAGCGACTCAATGGCCTTTTGCGCTTTCAAGCCGTCTTCGGCCTCAGAGCCCGCATTGTGAAATACCGAGTAAACCACCAGCACTTCGCCCACGCTCAAAATTCCGCGCTTCATCACGGCGAAATCACCCGGGCCGGGCGTCGTGTTGGTCAGTGTGAACCGCAGCCCTTCATGCGGGCCGTCGACCTTTTCGAGAACGGCCTTCTTCTCGTGCGAGCGGGATTCATAGTGTTTCGCGTCTTCGCGCAGGAGCGTTTCGATCCGCTCGAGCGTCGTGAAGCTGGAATCGCGCCGCGCGGGCCGCATCACGCTGATTCCGGCGCTGAAGTTCTTCTCTCTCATTTCTAAAACCGAGAGTTTTACCGGCATGTCGACGGGAGAGGTTGAATCGTCGCGGGTCATTCGCCAAGCGCCCGGAAACGCGAAGACGAACGTTCCAACGTCGGCGATGCGCACGATCCTTCCGGCGTCGGTTGCTTCGATCCGGTCGGTGTCACCGGCTTGAATGGAGGGCTCGCTCTTGACGGACGAGGCCGCGCAGCCCGTCAGCGTCAGCGCTCCGGCGAAGAATAAGAACGCGAGATCGGCGAAGCGTTTGCTCGCCTTAATCGGCGCGTGCGCTCTTTGACTTGCGATTTTGTTTTTTTGTTGGGGCATCCGTACTCCTAGCCAGAGCCAAATTCTCGATCGCCTTCTGCATGATGGCGGCATCGGCGTTCTGCGGCTCGTTTTGGTAAATCACGTACGAGACCACCATGTCCCGTACCGTTAAAACTCCACGCTTCATCACTTTGAACTCGCCGGGTTTGGACTGCGCGTTCGTAAACGTGAAACGATGGCCTGGGTGCTTGCCCTTGATGGGCTCGAGCACCGTTTTCTTTTCTTTCGTTTGAGCTTCGATCTTTTTGCCTTCAGCCAGAAGCTGTTTGGCCAGCTCCGAGAGATCGGTGAACTTCGGGTCGTTGCGCTCGCGTTTCATGATTTTGATGCTGGCTTTGAAGGCTTTTTCGCTGAAGTCGAGCTGGGCGATATGAATCGGATTTTGATGATGGGTCACGAGCTCCTCGGTCACGGCGTTCCAGTCTTTCGGAACCTCCAGAACGATGCTCTTCAGGGCGAGAAGGCCGACTCTATTTTTGGCCGGCGCTCCGGCGGGTGGAATCGCGGCGGCAGCCGAAATACAGATCAACATTGAAGTGACAAGGGTAACCAGTCTCATCGGCGTTTCTCCCATCCTTTCGCCATCGGCCGGTCGACCGACGCTTCAAGATCGAGCTCCGCGGTGTTTTTGCGCAAAAATTTGACCCAGTCTTTCGGCTCCTTCTTCGAGCCCTCCGTGTCGAGCCATTCCTCGAACGCCGCCGGTTTCAAAAACAGCGGAGAGCGATCGTGTTTGATCGATTTGTAAACGTAAGGAATCGGATCGTCGGTAATGATGCTGAAGCTTTCGATCACTTCGCCGGTTTTTTGATCGGTCCATGCCTCCCAAATCGCCGCGGCCGTGATGAGCTCGTCGTTCTTGTCATGAAAGGCGACCATGTTGCCTTCCATTTTGCCGTGATAAGCGGGCTCAACGAAGGAGGAGATCGGAATCAAGCAGTGCCGTTTCGCGAAGGCCGTCCGCCACGTGGGCTTTTCGAAGATCCACGTCGTCTTCTTTGTCTTTTCGTCGGTCGACTCGAGCCGCGCGTTGTGGGTGGAGAATTTGACTTTGGACTCTTTCGACCAGGCGGGAATGAGCGAGAAGTTCATCGCCTCGGTCACGCGCGTCGGCCCGCGCTGCAAAATGACGGGAGCCATTTTGTACGGAACGACCTTTTCGTCAAAGCCCTCGAAATCGTCGGGCAGGTCGATGCCGTACACCAGCTTCCACTGCTTTTTTCTAGCCGCAACGATGTATTGCGCGCACATAACGTCTCCCGTATGATTTCGCTGAGTATGGAAATTGTAGCCGACGTTCGGGCCAATTCAAAGTGAGTTTGTCTCTCCTTGTCATCGCCGCGGCGATGGTGTCGATTCAGGCCGGTGCGGCGCTGGCAAAACAGTTATTCCCCGTCTTAGGATCGCAAGGCACCACGATCGTGCGTCTCGCGGCGGCGGCGATAATCTTGAGCGTCATTTGGCGTCCCTGGAGGACGCGCCTAAATAAACGGCAGCTCGGCGCCATCGCGCTCTACGGAGCCACATTGGGCGCCATGAACTCGCTGTTTTATATGGCGCTGGAGCGAATCCCGTTGGGCGTCGCGGTGGCCATCGAATTCGTGGGCCCCTTAGGCGTCGCGCTTGCGGGCTCGCGGCGCGCAATCGATTTCGTGTGGGCACTCCTCGCGGCGGCGGGCATTCTGCTGATTTTGCCGGTCACCGCGCTCGCGGCGCCGCTCGACACGCTCGGCGCGCTCTACGCTCTAGGCGCCGGGGGCTTTTGGGCCGCGTACATCGTCACCGGCAAAATCGCGGGCACCGCCGCGAGCTCCGGCGCGGTCACCTCGATCGGAATGTCCGTCGGCGCGCTCGTCGCGGCTCCGTTCGCGCTGCCTTTTCAGTTTCAGGCCTTGCTGACCTATCCGGTCTGGCTGCTCGCGCTCGGCGTGGCGGTTTTCTCGAGCGCGCTCCCGTATTCACTCGAGATGATCGGGCTTCGAAACATTCCGACCAAGACCTTCGGCATTTTGATGAGTGTGGAGCCGGCCATTGCCGCGGTTTCGGGGCTCTTGTTTCTCGGAGAAGTGCTGACGCTCACGCAGTGGACGGCAATCGTGCTCGTGATGATCGCCTCCGCCGGGAGCGCAGCCACGGCCGGCGGGCGCTGATCATCAATAAGCGCGAACGGTCCAGAAGACCTGCACTGAACCCTCTTTCACGTAAATTCGAAAGGTCATCATCGGCGCGTTGCCGTTGGTGTTGATCGTGAACCTTTGGGTCGCGAACGCCGGCAGGGCGAGGTGGCGCCCCGGCTCTTCAGGGCCGAGTTGCATGCCGCCGGCCGAGGCGTTATACGTCGCGGAGTTCAAGCCGATCATGTTGACCGTGACCGAAATGAAGGAACTATTGTTGTCGTCGTCCCAGCGGTGCGCGAGCGCCCACACGTCGATTTCGTATCTCGTATAACCCGACGGAATATGCGGGAACGAGGAGTTGCAGTTTGCCCGTGAGTGGTCGGTGCATTGATAAGGCCCCCACGTTCCGGTCCACGGCTGCGGCGTCGGCGTCGGCACCGGGCAGTTCAGGCGTCCCGGCCCGCAGAGCCCCGCGTTGCCGCATGAATCAGCCGCAAACGTGTCGCAAGCGAGAGCATCGAGATCGACGGCCGCGCAGTCGCAGCCTGGCGGCGGCGTCGGCGGCGGAGAAGGCGCGCAGCCCCGGCGCCCGGTTCCGCAAGCGGCGCCGCACGTTCCCGGAACCGGCAGCCCGCAATCGATCGAGTCGGGATCGCCGCAGCTCGCGGGCATAGTGCCCTGGCAGTTCGGCAATCCGCAATCGTCGAGAAAAACCTGTCCTTGGCACGTGCTCGCTTCAATCGCGGGATCGCAAAATCGCCGCGTACCTTGAGGACACAACCCGTTCAGGCAGTCGTCATACGGTCTGATGAAAATTCCGTTAAATGCCCACGGTTGCGGATCGGCTAAGCTCGCCGGCGCGGCGTTCGGGCAATAGAGCGTCTCCGAGACGCACGTCGGTGAGTGTACGCGAAAGCTGGTGGTGACGAGATTCGACGGGTTGCCGCCGACGTCGATGGCCCTTGCCTCGTAAATGTAGGTGTCGGCCGCCGCGGGACCGCGCGGGCGCATGTTCAGGAGCGAAAGACGCGCCTGCAGCGGCTGATTAAAACTAACGGTATGTTCGTTGGGCGTGACGGCCAGCGTGCCGTCGATCGGCATGTCGGGGCAATTTCGGAAGCGGCCGGGCGGATCGTTTTCGAATGCGGCCGCCCGCCTGCACGTGAGGACGCTTCCGGGCTCATTGGCGAACAAGTCCACGAAGATACTCTGCCAGTTCGTGCCGGGCCCGCCGGCTTGGCGAATTTGGTCGACCGTGCGCCTGTCGGAGCACGCGCCGGGAGGAATGTCGGCGCCGTCCAGGTTGCGCACGGCCTGTACGCTGAGCGTGGGAGGATGCGAGTCGATGGGGCTCGCGATTCCGATCGTCGAGGCACAGGCCTCGTATTCGAGAGGGCCGGTGTTGCTGTTTCTGTAACGAGGCACGATTCTCAGCTCGAAGCGAGTGGTCTTTTCAGTCGAGAGCGTGCCGCACGGGATGGACGCGTCTTTAAGGTACACGCGATACTCAGCGACCCAAGCCGGTAACTCGAGCGGCGCGGGCAGAAGCCTCACCATCGCGTCGGGTGTTAGCGTAATTCCGTCTTGAGCGCAGATGCCGGTGCTGCGATAGCGGTTGTAGAGGCTCTGGGCCCAAGCGAAGGCTCCGCGCACATTTTGAAAATTGGCGAGGCGATCAGGCTCCACATATCCAGAGTGACCTTTCAGATTCGCGAAAAACGCGAACGTGTCGCACACGGGGGTGCGGCCGCTGTTGGAGTTGCAGAATGGATCTTGTGCCGCCTGCGTGGCGGTCAGGCTGGTGTTGGTTCTCGGAAGCCAGTTACGCACGATGAGTGAGTTGTCATAGGCCTTGATGGAGCTCGTGATGCCGTTCGCGACCACCGAACAAGATGTCGCGCCCGTGAGATCGGTCGTGCGCGCGCGTGTCGAAATCGACGAGAACGAGAGGCCGGCCGCGATGATGGCGAGCAGTCCGATGCCGATGAGGACTTCAGCCAGACCATAGCCTGAGTTGGTTTTAAATTTCGAAACGATTTTGAGCACCACGTGCCTGTTTCGGTTTCGATGAAAACACTTCAACCGACGAAAGGCGCGATTTCAGCTCGACGTAATAATGGTTTCGCCGCGGGAACCAGTTCGAAAGCCCGGGGAGGCGCGAAAGACGTCTTGAATTGGATCAATTTAGTCGCGGCAGGCGCCGAGATAATCGCTCACGGCGTTCGGAGCTCCGTTCACGTAATTCGTACGTATATGGCCGGCGTGAGCGAGCGCGGCACTTGCGGCCACGCAAAGCGAGTTCCCACCGGTCGCCGTGCTCGAGACGTGGCAAATCACCACCCCGCGGCCGTTCGGGCAGGCATAAGTCTCGAACAACACGGGATTGTCGTGCAGTTCCGAGACGGGGACGGGCGCGCTCAAGTCTTCGGGAGGAGTTCGATCGGTCATTTGCTCGCGCTCCTCGGGCGAGAGCGAAGTCTCGCCGGGCACGCTTACGTCACCTGGGCCTGTGAGGCTGCCTGGCGCGGGCTGATTTGCCGGCGCGGGCAAGAGGGCCGGCGCGCCTTCCTGAGGGCGGTCGAGAATGGGTTGACCGAGCTGATCGAAAGCCACGTTCGAATTGCTGCAATTCGTGTACGGCAGCATGACCATCGTTGAAAGCAGCAGCAAGATCGTCAACACCTTCAATCGGTACATGCATACTCATCGGTGCACGCGGAACCCGACTGAAGGCCCGTGCCGTCTTGAGACACGAATTTTCATCCATCGTTTGGAAATTATTAGAAAGCGTATAAGAGCCCGCCGTAATCGATTCGTAATTTTGGATTTAAGGCCGCCTTCGGTAAATTGAACTTCAGGAGCGAATGGGATGTGCCAGCGTCATAGACTCACTTCGGCCTTAATAGGAGCCCGGCGTCTTGCAGCCGGCCTGACCGTGCTCGTCGCGGCCGCGGCCTGTGGCCGCTCGGGAGCGTTCCGGTACGACGCAAACTCGGGGGCCTGCTTAAACGAGCTCGGTCAAGTGGGGTTGAACCAGGGCACGCTCGGCCCCTGCTCCGACTTGCGAAATCAGACGCTGAGTGACGTCGACCTGAGCGGATTCGATCTCAGCGGGAGCGACTTCTCGAACGCGACGCTGACGAACGTCAGCTTTCACGGCGCGCGCCTTCGCGGCGCGCGTTTCTACCAGACCGCGCTCTTTCAGGTCGACTTTTCGGAGGCGAACCTCGAGCGCGCCCAGCCCGAGGCGTTCGTCAAAAATTACTCCAATCCGGTGCCGGCGTCGGCGTCGGTCGCGGCGTGGGCGGCGGTGTCGGCTGCGGCGTCGGATAAATGCACGGATTGAGACCTTCGCGCAGCAGATAGTTATCGGCGTTGAGCGGGCGCCAGCCGCGGTTCAGCAGCTCCTGATAACGGGCTTGGGGAGCGGGCGGGTTCTGAGTGGAGTCGAAAAAATCGTCGTTCGACGTGTAGCCATCGAGCGGGTCGGCCACCTCAGCGGGATTCGCCGGCCACGGTCTCCACATCATGATCAATGAAATATGATAACGGGGGCCCTGAAAATAACGGATCTCGACGGGCTTTCGCGTGTTGCGATCGAAGTATACGGGCTGAGTCGCGACCTTGAAGCGCGTCGGGTGGACATCGTCGTTGTCGATCAGCAGCTCGGCCGCGGCGCCGGGCGCGCTTCTGATGTGAACGGTCGCGCCATCGTCGGCGAGCAGCGCCAGCTGATAATTGCCGACGTGCGTGTCTTGCGCGCCGAGCTTGAGCTGGCTCTCGAGTTGAAGGGCGAAGTACTCGTAGAGAGTGTCGCCGTTCTCCGTGCGAAGGGTGCTGCCCGATTGAGTCGTGAAGCCGCGATCGAACGGCCGAGTCGGTACGAAGAGGCGGCTCAGA
>DASUEL010000443.1:0-5865 GCA_036275095.1 Bdellovibrionales bacterium | reverse complement strand
CACTTCTGAACGAACGTAACGGTGTTGCCTGTGAACGCATTGAACGTCCACCGCAAGTAGAATTGAAGATCGGTGAACCAAACCGGCTTCTGCGAGGTGTACAGCGGCGTCTGGGTCAGCACGCCCGCTTGCAAGGAGCCAGGCCGGCCGAGCGCGAATCCGAGCTGGGTCACGCTGATATTTTGGCCGTCTTTGCCGAGCACGCCGAATCCGAGCTCGAAGTTGCCTCCGATGCCGTTTGCTTTGCGGCCTCCGCCGACCATGCTGAGTACCGCTCCGTACGCCGCGGTTTCGTTTTCATGCCGGGTGGCGCCGAGTTTGAGCGTCATGCCTTGCCAGTCGGTCATGGGCTTTTCGTCGGCCGTGACTTCGAGATTTCTCAAGCCTCCGATGACGAGATTGAATGTTTGCGACTTCTCGCCCCACTGAATCTCGGGGCCGATCACCAATCGCGGCGTCAGTGCGATCGATACCGGCGCGGGAGCCGGGCTCGGTGACGGCTGCGTCTGCGCCAAGGCCAGGGCCGGGAGTAGACCGATTGAAAACACGAGGACATTGAAGAGTGTGTTCATATCGGGAGAGTTAAGCGTCTTGCCCGAGGGATGTCAAAACCTCCTGCACCCGGTTACGAACTGTTAACGTTTTGTTCGCAGTTTCTATAACCTTTCGGGTTTTCAACGAGTTAAGGACCGAGTCCAATTTTTAGACACGTGGAGCGCGAGTGTCTTGTTTTTGGATGCGCTCGAGCGCTCTGAGCCGCCGGGAGAGATTAAATCACTCCAGTTTCTGGGCACGATTGTTGGAACGCCAAATCTTCACGGGGCGGCCAGGGAGGGAGGGGTCATTGAAAACTGCGGTCATAACGGCGGTCATTTTACTGTGCATAGCCGCTCAAGCGAGAACGAAACCCAAACCTCTTCCTGAAGACGTGCCGGACTTCGAGTTCAGCCGCGAAGCCGCGCCTTTGACGAGCTCTTTCGGTTTTCAAGAGGGGTATTCTAACGCTGAGCTGGTCCGTGAGCCTGAGCTCACGGATGGCTACGAGCCATTCAAAGAAATTGAATCGAATGAAATTGACGACAACTTCAGCGTGTCGGGCCGGCGTCGGCCGGCCTCGAACTGAAAATCACTTCGCCGCGGGCTTGCGTAGGCGCATGTTGAGCATCTCAACCGCCAGCGCGAACGCCATCGCGAAGTAGATATACCCTTTTTCGATATGCTTGCCGAGGCCTTCGACCATCAGCATGACGCCGATCAAGATCAAGAATGAAAGTGCCAGCATTTTCATCGTCGGGTGGCGCTCGATGAAATCGCTGATATGCCGTGCGAACGCGAGCATGACGCCCATCGCGATCACGACGGCGAGTACCATGATGGCGATCTCGTTCGCCATGCCGATCGCGGTGATGACCGAATCGAGCGAGAAAATCAGGTCGAGCATGATGATTTGAAAGAGGGCCGACCGCATCGTCGTGACGGGCTTTTCTTTGAGGCCGTGTTCGCCATGGCCCTCGATCTTGTCGTGAATTTCGTAAACGGATTTGGCCAGGAGGAAGAGACCGCCGCCAAGCAAGATCAGGGAGCGGCCGGTCAGCTCCACGCCCAATACCGTAAAGAGCGGCGTCGTCAGCTTCATGACCCAGCTCAGGCTCAGAAGCAGTAGAATGCGCATGACCATCGCCAGCATTAAACCCATTTGTCTGGCTTTGGCCTGTTGGCTTTTGGGAAGCTTCTGAACGACGATCGCGATGAACACGATGTTGTCGATTCCAAGAATGATTTCGAGCGAAGTAAGCGTAACGAGCGCAATCAGATTTTCTGGAGTGAAGATTTCCATGTGGTTTTGATTAGCATGGAGAAAACCGGGAGCCAATACTAAAAGAACTCAAAGACCGAGTGTCGCACCGAGATAATAATGAGTGAACTGATTGGTGTAGAACTCGATGAGCATGTTCTGAATGAAGCTCGCGCTGAGGCCCGCGCCCCAGCCCTGGCGAAGTCCCGCTTCGCGGGAGCCCCAAGCGCGAAAACCATAGGAGCCCGTCACCTGAATGCCTTGAATGAAGATGCCGATGCCCGGCTTCAGAACCATCGTGTTTTTTTGAGTGTCCGTTTGTGCATCGGCGACCAGTACCAGCTCTTGTGTGGCATCGTAAGCGACGCCGCCGCCCAGAAGATAGTTGCTGTCGGAGAGCTGGGTCAGGTTGGCGGCAACGCGAAACGCGCCCGCCGGGTTGTAAATCACGCCGGCGTCCACGCACCAGTTGGTGCAGCTGTTCGTGCTGTCGAGCGGGTCGCGTTTGCCGAGCGTTTTTGAAGCTGCGATTCCGAACGCGAGGTTGAGCGGGGAGACGGTCACTCCCATGCCCAGGTTGAAGAGGTAGATCCGCGAGACGCTGCCGGGCTCGGTGTTGTAGTCGCGCAAGAAAACCGCGCCCCCGACGGTCTCGGTGCCGGCGATCATTCCGCCGCCAAGCCCCACTGGGCCTTGATCGCGTCCCTGCTCGAGCGAAAGGTGGACTCGTGTCGATTTGCCGTAAATCAGGCCAGCCGGATTCTGCGAAAGCGCCAGCGAATCACTGGGATGAGCGATGCCGCCGGCGATCGAGAGATTGTGGTGCACGCCTTCTTGTGCGTTGACAAACGACGACGACAAAAAAAGTGAAAAAAACAAGAGAAGGCGCATCTTTAAATCTTAGGCGATCATCCGCAGAAAGCAATGTCTACCGACTTAGAGCCAGTTGCGCCCGCGTGGCATTTGAGTTTGGGCCGTTTGGGGTCAAAATTGAAATGTGACTGAAAACAAAGAACCGAGCCTTTGGCGCCCGCTGGCACTCTTCGCGGCCCTGGTCGTCGCGATCTGGCTCGCCAAACATTTCGGCGCCGGCGAATGGATCAGCCGACTGCGCGATCACATCGAGGAGCTCGGCATCGCGGGCATTTTCGTTTTCATTGCGGTTTATGTCGTGGGCGTGGTCGCCGTTTTGCCCGGCTCCGCGCTGACCTTGATCGCCGGGGCGCTCTTCGGCCCGGTGCTGGGAATCGTCGTCGTCAGCGTGGCTTCGACGGTCGGAGCCTGTTTCGCGTTTTTGATCGCGCGTTACTTCGCGCGTGAATCCGTCAGCGCCTGGCTCAACAAAAGCGAAAGGTTTAGAAAACTAGACAAATTGACCGAAACCCACGGTAGCACCATTGTCGCGCTCACTCGGCTCGTCCCGATACTCCCGTTCAATCTGCTGAATTACGCGTTCGGTCTGACGCGCGTTCCGTTCTGGACCTACTTGTTTTGGTCGTGGGTCTGCATGCTTCCCGCGACGGCGATCTATGTCATCGGAATGGACGTCGTTGCCAGCGCATTGGCCGAAGGACGCGTGTCATGGTCCTTGGCGGGACTGTTGGCAGTCATTGCCGCGCTCTTCGCGACACTCTACCGCTTCGCTCGGAAAAAGCTGGCGACCCAGTTACCTGAGAGTAACTGATCTTGCGCCCAGCCCGACGCAACATACGCGATTCGTTATTGAATTGGCTTTGCTTCTTTCTCTATGATTGAATCTCGATTTACCAATCATTGATGGAGGCCAACATGTTCAAACATCTCATAGCAGCTGCCGTTGTGCTGGGGCTCGGCTCGACCGCGTTCGCAGGCAAATACGTCCTCGACACCGCCCACGGCGAAGTCGGATTCAAAATCAAACACCTGGGTATCAGCACCGTGCGCGGCAAATTCAATGACTTCAATGGAACCTTCGAGTGGGATGAAGCCACGGGCAAACTCGAAAACCTGAAGGCGACCATTAAGACCGCGAGCATCGACACCAACAACGACAAGCGCGACGACCACCTGCGCAGCCCGGATTTCTTCAACGCGAAGAAGAACCCGACGATCACCTTCACCGGAAAGAAAGTCGAATCGGCGAACAACAAACCGACGAAAATCATCGGCGATCTGACGATGAACGGCATCACCAAAGAAGTGGCTCTCGACGTAAAGTACGAAGGCGCGACGAAAAACCCGTGGGGCCAAGACGTCGTCGGCTTCGAGGCGACCGGAAAGGTCAACCGCAAAGACTTCGGTTTGACGTGGAACAAAACGCTCGAGACGGGCGGTCTGCTGGTCGGCGAAGAGGTGACGATCGAGATCGCCGGCGAGGCGAATCCCGAAGCTAAACCGGCTCCCCCCGCGAAGAAGAAGTAAGGCGAAGTCATGAAGCGTAACTCACTGCTCGTATCGGCGGCTTTGGCGGGCTTACTGGGCGCATGTCAATCGACGGCGCCTAAGTCTCCCGAAGAGGCCGAAATGAAATCGCTAAATGAAGCGAAAGTCGTCGACGCGCCCGCGGACGCCGCGGTCACGGCCCAAACGGGCGAGTGCCACGGCATCAACGCCTGCAAAGGTAAGGGCGAGTGCGGCAGCCCGACTTACAGCTGCGCGGGCAATAACGCCTGCAAAGGCAAGGGCTGGATCAGCATGACCGAAGCCGACTGCCTGAAAAAGAAAGGTACCTTTAAGCGGTAACTATGCCCGCTGGATTAATCGGGGTCGGGCTTCGCCCGGCCCACTATCCTTATCTCGAGCCGCGGCTCAAAGACGAATCGTCCGCGATTTCTTCCGACTGGTTCGAGGCGATCTCCGAAAACTACATGGACACCGAGGGACGGCCGCTCGAAATGCTGTTGAAGGTGCGCTCGCGTTTCGACGTCGCTCTACATGGCGTCTCGCTTTCGATCGGCTCGACCGACGAGCTCAATTACGATTATCTCTCGAAGCTGAAACGCCTGGCCGAACGGCTCGAGCCGATGATCGTTTCTGATCATCTCTGCTGGACGGGCGCGCACGGGCGGAACTATCACGACCTGCTGCCGCTGCCGTACACGACGGAGGCCGTCTCGCACGTCACGACCCGCATCGAAGCCGTGCAAGAGTATTTGGGCCGAAAAATCGTGCTCGAGAACGTCTCGGCGTACGTTTCGTTCAACGAGAGCGAAATGACGGAATGGGAATTTCTGAACGAAATCTCCCGGCGTTCGGGAGCCGGAATCCTCCTCGATCTCAACAACGTTTACGTCAATAGCCGGAATCACGGCTATGACCCCTACGAATTCATCGACAAGATCGATCTTGCAGCCGTCGAACAAATTCATCTCGCGGGCTTTACTGACATGGGCGAGTTTCTCTTCGACACGCACTCAAAACCCGTTTACGAGCCTGTCTGGCAGCTGTTCGCCCGTTTTGCCGAGAAGAAGCCTGAGGTCCCCATTCTCATCGAATGGGACGAAGACATTCCTGCTTTCGAGGTGCTGGCGGGCGAAGCCGAGAAGGCGCGGGCGATCGTGCGGGACAGCCGCCGGCCCCGCCTCGTCAGGAGCGAGCCATGAGAGACCTCCAGCGAGACATTGGCGCGGCGATTCGCGAGGGCCGCGTCCCCGAGGAGCTCGTCGCACGCCTCAAGCCGGGCGGGCGCCTGACGCTGCGGGCGGCGCTCGGCGTGTACTCCGGCGGCTACGTCGCGCGGCTGACCGAAGCGCTGGGTGAAACGTTCGAGGCCGTCTGGTGGGTCCTCGGCGACCGTGAGTTTTTCGCGCTGGCGAAGGCGTTCATCGCCGGAAATGACTCGCGTACTTACAATCTCTCGAGCTACGGCGAAGCGTTTCCCGCTTACCTTAGGCATGCGGGCCCGCCCAGCGCGCCGTTTTTGCACGATCTCGCGCGGTTCGAATGGCTCTTTCGCGAGAGCTTCAATGAGCCGCCGCCCGCGCCGTTCGATCATGCCGAGCTTCATCTGCTCCATGAGCGCTCTGACGTCGTTTTGAAGTTTCAGAAAAACGTCAGGCTCTTTTCGGCACCTTATTCTGTTTACCCGATTT
>DASUEL010000442.1:0-2461 GCA_036275095.1 Bdellovibrionales bacterium | reverse complement strand
TTGGAAGGTTCCTCTGAAGAACCCGAAGTCCTTGAGCCAGGTGCGGCTTGAAACCCCGTACCCGACGCTCGACGGCTTGGTCCTTCTGACTTCGAATGAAGTGGTCGGGATCCAGAACGGAAAAGACAACAAGGTCCTGCGCTTCAAAACCGGCGATGATTGGAACACGGCCACGACCGTGCAGAACGTCGCGAGCGAGATGCGGTTTCCGACGACGGGCGTGAAAGCCGACGGCCGCGTCTACGTGCTCGAAGGCAAGCTCGACGAGCTCTTCGCCGATCCGGCGAAGGCGGTCTCAGGCGAGTATCTGATCAAGGGATTCCCGCAGTGAGCCGCCTCGGCGCCCTCGTGATCCTGTTCGCCGCAATGCTGTCGCAGTGGCGGGCCGAAGCGCGCCCCTTGCCGTCGCTGCGCCCGCAGCTTCCGCAGGACTCCCGTGAGGCGTTTTTGAAACTCGTGCGTACCCGGACCGTGCTGATTCTGCGCGATTTCCGCAAAGTCTGCTCGGGCAATAAAACGCTCCTGGCGTTCGATCAAGATCAAGAAATTTTCGACATGCTCAATGACGTGAAGAAGCGGCCCGATATCACCGTCTTGCGCGGGCTCGTGCACGCGCTTTCAAACTGTACCGAGGGAAAGTCGCGCGATAGCCTCGTGGAGTTTTTGGGTGTCGACATTCTGACGACCTCGCCGCTGCTTTTGGTACGCGCGCTCTACCGCGAAAAGGCGGGTGACGACCTGACGAGCTCGCTGGCTCGTGCCGAGCCCGACGAAATCGCGGGTGTCGACTGCTCGGCGCCCGAGTGCCAGCAAAAACGAAAAGACGCATTCACCAAAAAGAAGTCGGCGCTCGAGAAAATTCGCGTTCGAAAAGATGAAGAGCCGGTACGCGCGCGCCTGATGGCCGCGCTCAGTGCGGCGACGGCGTCTTAGGCTTCCAGAGAACCGCATTCAGCGGAAACCCGAATACGAGATGCGCGGGCCAGACGAGCTTCGACTTTGCGAACTCCCTGAACCACTGGTTGCGCCACGGGAGGCTCAGAAGCTTTCCGACGGCGGCGAATCGCAGCCCCCGGCTGATATTCCCCGACGAGAGCTTGCGATCGTAGAAATCCGAAAACAGGTACTGCGGCTTAAAGCCGTGCTTTGTGAAGCTTCGATGATACATGCGGATCGAATAAAAGTTTTCGTGAATCAGGTCATCGCGACCGTGCGTATGCGTGTTCACGAACTTCAGCCAGCCGCTCAGCTGGTCGTTCAGAAAAAGCGCGACGCCTCCTGGCTTCAACACCCGAGCGACTTCCGCGACGGTCGTGTCGAGATGGGGCGAGTGATGGCTCGTCGCCGACAAGAGTACGACGTCGAAAACGCCGTTCGCGTAGGGGAGCGCGTTCATGTCTCCCAGCGTTTTTTGAATCCACGGCACGTCGTCGCCTGCTTTCGGAATGTCGAAGTGAAGGTTGAGCGCATGGCACTCGGAGCGGCTGGCGCCGAAGCGCTTGAGAAAATGAAAACCCTTATCGGCTCCGACTTCGAGTACGCGCGCCTGAGGTTGCCCGTCGATCACACGCAGCGCCTGTTCGAAGGCCATCAGCGTCTGATCGTAGTAGGCGCCAGGGTCGTTGGCGGTTTGGCTGCGAAGCTCGTCAAGCTCGGGCGTTTTCTCAACCAGGCGCACTTTGATCGCCTTCCAGCCTTCAACATCGCCGACCATTTCGCGGGCCATGCCCTTCATTTCACGAATGACTTCTTCGTTGGGCTCGACCAAAGTATCGAGCACGCCGTGAAGGATCGGGAAGGTCGTACGGCAGCTCGTACAAACGGCCTGCGCGCCGCTCGATTCGAGACGCGAGGCGCATTTGACGCAACGGTAGAGCGCCCAGTTGCGCGAGTCTTGGTGAAGAATGGCAAGGCCGTCTAATCCCACAGCTCTCTATCGAATGGTTGAGTCTAATGCTTTAGCTTGAGGAATGCAGTGGCTAGAGGAGCCGGATTCCGCGAAAGCGGGGAAGATGAACTGAAAGGGCCAGAAAAGGAAAAGGGGTTGCCTTTAGACAACCCCCTTTAGATCATCCACGCCGGAAGTGGCGCAAATTAATTAACACCGACCTCCGGCGTGGGATTATCACAGTGACTTAAAGTCATAATCCCATCACCTCCTTCCCAACCTTAGAAGATCTGCACTCAGTATAACCTGGACCAACTTACGTCTCCAGCGATTAAATTTTAGCTGACGCATAAGTATTATTACCCATGACAATCGAAGGTCCGGTCATCCCGACGATTTCGTAGCCGCGCTCTTTGAGAAAACGAACTAATTCGTCTTTGAGCGGCTCTTCCTTTGAGACACCGTGTCTTTCGAAGACGACGGCCGAAGGACGAAAGCGTGACCAGTCGTTTGATTTCAAAATGAGCGCATCCAGTCCCTCGACGTCGACCGAGAGAAAATCGATGTGTTCGC